>DATLGV010000789.1:0-3240 GCA_035540275.1 Acidovorax sp.
GGATGCGTACCCGCTGCGACTGGCGCACGACGCGGCCGATACGCTGGCTTACCTGTGCACCTCACCCTACGACGTGCGGCTGGCGCAGGAGCGGTTTCCGAAGATCCATTTCCACCCGCTGCGGGAGCATGCGGGGTTGGCGTTGCAAGGGGTGTGATCGTCAAGTGCCACCTGCTGCCGCATGATGGCAGGAAGGTCGGACCGAAAACCAGACAACATCCTGATAGATCCCTAGCCGCGTTAGACCAGAGTTCTGGGAAAGCGCGTCGGCCCACTGCGCGGGCGCAGCCACCCTCGCAGCGTCTGTACATGAAAAATTGAACCGCTGCGGATGAATGTGAACGTGCACCTGATCGATGGATGCCTGAACGATGCGGAAGCCGCGAGCCGCCTCCACGTCACTCAATAGATAGAACCCCAGGTGCTGATAACGGTTGACAAGGGTCCACTCATCTTTTGTCAGGCCCATGCGCTCCCACATCGCTTGGTGCGGGTAATAAAAAACTCCATTGACGACAGGTACGCCGCCCGCCGCAAAAACCATGGCACCGATGCCGTCGCCATTCAGCACCAAAGTGCGTTGAAAGCGCCCTGCTTCACTCACAAAGAGGCGGTGTCCTTGCTCCAACTCAACCCTCTGGGGAGCAATACGCAATGGGTTGAACTGCAGAGTCGTCAAACAGTACACCATCAGCAGCAAAGCCACGGCTGACCCTGTGCGCCCCCACAGCGCCCAGCCGGAAATAAACGCTACCGCCACTGCTGCAGCAACAATCAAGACGGGGCTACTGACATTAGGCACAAAGGACAACGGCGTGTGCAGCAAGGTGAACGCGACCAGCCCCGCACTGAGCATGGCCACCGTCATTGCAACAGCCCGTTCGGTCCAAGACACGGGTGCTTTTGCATGGGGGGCAAAAAGGCACAGCAACACTGCGACGAGCAAGCCAAAGCCCACGTCCATGCGTGTGACAGGCATATTGCCCCAAAGCGTGATGCGCGCTACCTCGACGGGAATGCCCACCATGGTGTAGGTCCAATAGCACACCATGAACGCCACACATCCCAAAAGCGTCCATCGCATTTGGCGGTCCCGAATGAAGCTCATCACCGCCAAAGCCAACATCAACAGCGGCGCGATGATGTAAGAGCTGGCTTCGGAGGGATTGCTGCCCGGCCCGGTGGTGCGCAGTGATTCAAATCCGTGGTAACCACGCAGATGCCACCACCAGCCCAAATCTCCCCCCGGCATAGCGCCACGCCGACCTGGGTACTCTGTCGCCTGCATCAAGGCGATCGCGTCCCTGGTGTCCAACCACCAGCTACCAAGCAATGCGCCCATCACCACTGCACATGCAAAGAATGCCGCCACCTGGGCAGCCCCGAATCGCAGGCTCTGGCGGTTATCGATGCACCAGCCCAGACCGATGAATGCCATGGCACTGCCCAAGACGATGATCCATGCCGGATAAAGCACCAAGCACCAACATGCCAGCAGCCAACCCAGCCCAGCCCCCCACGCAACACCTCGCCAAACCCTTGTATCTCGCAATAGGTGCGTCCCGGCAACAAATGCAAAGGCCGGAAACATGGTGACGTACAGCGGCCAGTTGGACCAAGCGGCTGCATAAGGCGCCACGCAAAACGCGAGGGAAAGAGCCAGATTGAGGCCCCGCTGCGCCGGCCGAAGCGAGTTGAGCATCCACCACAAAGCCAGCAGGCAACCCCAGAAAGGTAGTTGCCATTGCCACGCCATCGCTTGACGCAGGGGCAGGAAAAAATAGCCCCAGGTCGCAGGCCGAGCCAACGCAGCCCACTGCCGCACAGGCACGCCAGTCATGCCAATCACGCCCATGTTCTGGCCTCCCTCCCCCAGCAAATCGTTCACGACAGGGAACCGCGGTTCATGGTGCAGCTGTGCCAGCAAATTGGGCAATTGAACGCCCCATTCATCTCCACGAACGCCCTCATCACCCAACACGGCCCGCGATGCCCCCTGCACATCAAGAATGCTCTTTCCATATGTGCTGTTGAAAAGCACGCCCATGGAGCTTCCCGTTACACCCAAGGTGACGAGCAGCACGAACACGGCACTAATTCCCCCTGCCAAGCGGTTGCCGACCAGCCAGCGACGCTGCCACGCGGGCCCGTTTCCCGTCCGGCGCCGTCTGATATAGACGATCGCCACGATGCACAAAAGCACAAACGCAAGCGCACGCCAATGCCGCGGCTTGACTTCCTGAACCACCACTGCAGGAGCGCCGGTGTGCGCCCCTTGGATACTGACACGCTGCCCATCGGTATACACCGCCACCAGTTGCACCCCGTGCCAGCCGGCAGGTAATGCATCGCGCAAGCGCACCCGCCAATCAAAACCGACTCCCGCCTGGCCCCCGGTGGCCGGGTGGTCTGAAGCAATATCCGTCCGCTGCGTCCAGTTCAGATCATGCGCCGCCGATTCGTAAAGTTGCCCGCCAATACGGAGGACAAGTTCGGGCGGCTGGCGACCATCACGGCCTCCCACACTCCAGCCTCGAAGACGCACCTGCAGGGTTGATGCGTCATAGTCCCAAGATTCAATCGCGCCGTAAGTCTTGGGCAATTCAACGCTTTGCGCGTTGACCAGCAGGGCATGCAGCAGGATGGACAGAAAAAAAAACAAACGAAACAACATGCAATGAACAGTGTCAGCCAGATTTGCGCACCAGGATCTGGCACGAGCGATGCCGGGATTATTGACGACCCGCGCGGCGTGTTCATCGGACACCCGCCTAGAATCCATCGACTCCCCGGTCAGCCCCTGCGACTTACTCAGCCCATGCCCCTTAGCCTCAGCCTTTACACCCTGCTCTGCGTACTTGGCATTTCCGTCGGCCAGTTGTTGTTCAAGAAAGCCGCCGCCGCCCTCCCAGCCACCTTGTCATTAGGGGGATTGCTGCAAAACTGGTGGCTCATGGCAGCACTGGTGCTTTATGGTGTCACCACTCTTGGTTGGGTCTGGATCCTGCGCCATGCCCCACTGCACTTGGCCTATCCTTTTATGGGATTGGCTTTTCTCATCGTCCCCACATTGGCATGGCTACTTTTGGGGGAACCCATAGGCTGGCGAACCCTGGTGGGCGGGGCATTGATTCTGGTCGGGGTGGCGCTGGCCTCCACCAACGGATGAACAACATGCGCATCGCTGTCGCCATCCCCTGCTACAAAGTCACCCAGCACGTACTGGGTGTGATCAACGCC
>DATLGV010000790.1:0-2732 GCA_035540275.1 Acidovorax sp.
CCGGTGCTCCCATCTGCAGCTGCTCGATCTGCAGGCGGATGTAGTGGGTGAACGGCATGGCCTCGGCCCAGGCGCGGGCGCTGGCGGGCATGCCCGCGAGTGGGAAGGCCACGCCGCTGAACGCAAACGCCGGTGCTGCAAAAAAGCCCGCACCCGACAGCGCGGTGCGCAGCGACCGCGTGATGCCCGCCAGCGCAGCGCCTGCGGTGATCGACACGGCCATCAGCAGCGCCAACGCCGCAGCTACCCACCACAGGTTGCCCGGCGGGTGCCAGCCCCGGCCCCAGGTGATGCCCACCAGCGCCAGCAGGCCCACCAGCGTGAGAGATACCCAGGGCAGGGCGAGCTTGCCGGCCAGCGCGCCCGCAGTGCGCACCCAGCCCCCTGCGCCCAGCCACTCGCCCAGCGTGCGGTCGCGCAGCTCGCGGCCCACGGTCCAGGCGCCGGCCGTCATGGCCAGGATGTGCAGCAGGGCGGGGATCAGCGCCGCGCCCAGAAACTGCTCGTAATTGCTGGACACGTTGAAGAGCGCCACCATCTGCGTGTGGATGGGCTCCATGCTCACGTGCACGGCCTGGGCGCTTTCGCCGCGCTTGTTGCGTGCGGCCATCTCGATACCCGCCGACAAGGTGCCCACGGCCGTGCGCACATCGCGCTGCAGCAGGCCCGAGTGGGTGGACATCTGCGCGTTGTGCAGCAGCGTGACCTGCGCGGCGCGGCCTTCCTTCACGGTGCGCGCAAAGTCGCGCGGGATAGAGACTACGGCGTACACGTCCACCGCCCGCAGCGCGCGTTCGGCCTCGGCCGCGTTGGTGAAGTGCTGGGTGATCTGCACGCCCGGCGTGGCGTCCAGCATGCGCACCAGCTGGCGCGACAGGCTGGAGTGGTCGTCGTCCACCACGCCCACCGCCAGGTGGCGTGGCAGGCCGGCCGAGAAGATCCACCACAAGAGCGCCACGCCCAGCAGCGGCACCCAGGTGACCATGGCCAGGTCCCACGGGTCGGCCGCCAGGCGGCGGGCCTCGCGGCGGAGGCTGTTGACTATTGAATTCATAGCTGTTTGCGCATATTGCACTAGCGCTACCGGCACTTTTTGGTGAAATCTCTGTGCATCAGGCGCATGTCACTGCACCAGCACCGTCATGCCGGGGCGTGCGCCTTCGATGGGGGCTGCCGGGCGCGCGCGCACTTCAAACGTGCGGGCGTCAAAGCCCTGGCCTGCGCGCGTGGCGCGCCACGTGGCAAAGTTCGGCAGCGCAGCCGTGTGATAGACCTTGAACTTCACGGTTTTGCCACCCAGCGCGGGCAGCGTGGCGTCGAACTCATTGCCGATGGCAAAGCGCTGCAGGCGGTCTTCGCGCACGTTCAGCACCACCCACTGGTCCTTCAGGTCCACCACCGTGACCACGGCCACGCCCTGGGGCGACAGCTCGCCGGTGCGGGCCAGCACTTTGGCCACTTCGCCGGCCACGGGGCTCTTGAGCTCGGTCTCGGCCTGGGCGGCCTGCACCTCGGCCACCACGCCCGCCACCTGGCGCGCCTGGGCGCTGGCGGCGGATCGGTCTTCGCTGCGCGCACCGGCGCGGGCCAGGTCGTACTGGGCCTTGGCGGCCAGCGCCTGGTCGCGCGAGGCCTTGAAGTTGGCCTCGGCCTCGTCGCGTTTTTGCGCCGCCACCAGGCCCTCGCGGGCCAGGCCATCGACGCGCTTGAAGGTCGACTCGGCCAGGTCGGCAGCGGCCACGGCGCGTTGCCAGTTCAGGCGGGCCATCTCCACCTCTTGCGGGCGGGCACCGCTTTCAGCCTTGGCGGCCACGGCCTGGGCGGCCTCCTGGGCGGCGGTGGCCTGTGCCAGCTTGGCCTTGACCTCAGGGCTGTCCATGCGGATCAGGGGCGCGCCCACAGCGATCTGGTCGCCTTCCTTCACCAGGATCTGCGCGATGCGCGCAGTGACCTTGGGGGCGATATCGGCTTCTTGCGCTTCGATCTGGCCCTGAAAGACTTCGGGCGCGGGCTGCGAAGCCTTCCACAGGCCAAAGCCCACAAAGCCTGCCACGGCCACAAAGGCCACGGCGCCGACGGCTGCTGTTTTCTTGCTCATGCTCTTCACTCCACTTTCAGCGCATCAGCGCGCGCCATGTATTTGCCAAAGTCTTCCGACAGGCCACAGGCCTCCAGCAGGTCGGCCAGCGCCTTCACGTAGTCGTGGGCGGCCTGGGCGCGCTCGGTCTGGGCCTTGGCCTGGTTGACCTGCGCGTCTATCAGGTCCAGCGTGGTGCTGGTGCCCGCCTTCAGGCCCGAGATGCGCAGGCGCAGCACTTCATCGGCCAGCTCCAGACCCGGCTGCAGCGCAAAGTAGGCGCGGCGCGCCTGCTCCAGGGCCAGCCAGCGCTTTTCCACCAGCAGGGCAATGTCGTTCTGCGCCTGCGCACCGGTGCGCTCGGCCTGCTCGATCTGGCGGTTGGATGACTCGGCCAGCGCATTGCGGTCGATGGAGTCCCACAGCGTCCAACGCACGCCCACACCGGCCACCCAGTCGGCATCGCGGCCGGTCTTGAGCTGGCGTTGGCCAAATGCGAACACCTGGGGCTTGCGCAGTGCCTCCTGGGCGGCGTGCAGTTGGGTGGCTTGTTCTTTCTTGGCGGCTACCTTGTCCAAGCCGGGGTGGTGGGCCAAGGCGGTGTCGATGAAGTGGGGCAGGGGCTCGACCGGCTGGCTCAGCACAAACAGCGGGC
>DATLGV010000791.1:0-1649 GCA_035540275.1 Acidovorax sp.
GCTGTCATGGGGAGCCTCTTCTTGCGCGGGTGTGGATGGGGGCTCGAAGCAGTCGCGGAAGGTGAAGACCACCGAGGTGAAGAACATGGCCGCCATCATCATGGCGGCCCCCACCATGATGCCACCGGCCATCGATCCGGCAAGTCCCGCCACGGCCAGCAGCGCCGACACGATGCTGACCACCAGTCCGCCCAGCAAAAACACCCCCAGCCAGCCCAGTCCATAGACCAGAAACGCGCCAAAGTTGCGCACGCAGGCCACGATGCTGAAGAACAGCGCCTTGACCGGCGGCACGCCATGCCAGTGCACGAGGCCAGGTGCATGCCAGAACAGCAGCGACAGCGGCAGGTACAGCAGCATCGACAGCCACATGGCGCGCTGGAAGTCTGGGTTCTCGGCAATCTCCCGGGTCATGGGCGCGCCACCCAGGTACACCTGCGCAAACTGGCCGCCGTCCAACAGGGCCGACAGCCCCATGATGCCGAGGAAAGCCACTGCATACAGCACGCCCAGTGTGAGCATGTCGCGCAGCCGCTCGCGCCCGGTGCGAAACGCCACCAGCAGCACTGTGGGCATCGGAAACCGCCCTTGCGATGCCTGCGCCGCCGCCACCATCATCGCCAGCGTGGCCGATGGCAGCAGTGCGAGGGCAATGGCCGGGCCCACCAGCGGGATCATCGTGGCCAGCGACATGGCCGCCATGGTCATAAAGAACAGCGCAGCCAGCGCCATGGGCTGCCGCCAGAACGCCCGAACGCCGAGCTTGACCCAGGCCATGCCGGTGCGTGCGGGGACGATGTGGAGTTTCATGAATACGTTGGAAAGGAGGAGGGGCCCGCACCGCTGGCCGCGCCCCGGCACCAAAGAGGGGCGCCGAGCGGCTTTCGATGTCGAGTGGGCGAATAAGGTCGAATTTACCCCACTGCCCCAAACCGTTGGCTGGGCCAGGGGTTAGAGGCCGCCCGTCTGTGGTGGGATCAGCCCGCGTGTACCGGCAGGGCCAGGCGCCCGCGCAGCACGCGCTCGAAGTGCGTGGGGTCGTGCGGCTTGAGCATGGAGGCCTCGCGCGGCAGGTAGAAGTCCCACAGGCGCGAGATCCAGAACCGCAACGCCCCGGCGCGCAGCATGGCGGGCAGCAGCTCGCGTTCGGCGGCCGTCAGCGGGCGCACGGCCTGGTACGCGTCCAGCATGCGCGTGGCGCGCTCGGCGTCGTGGGTGCCGGTGGGCAGGTCGATGCACCAGTCATTCAGGCACACGGCCAGGTCAAACAGCCAGGTGTCCACCCCTGCAAAGTAGAAGTCGAAGAAGCCCGTCAGCTCTTCGCCCTCAAACATCGCGTTGTCGCGGAACAGGTCGGCATGCACAGGCCCGCGTGGCAGGGCGGCATAGACAGAACTGGCGGCCACATGGTTCTGATAGGCCAGCTCGGACCGCAGCAGTGCGGCCTGTGCATCGTCAATGTGTGGCAGTACCACCGGTACCGTCTCATTCCACCAGGGCAGCCCACGCAGGTTGGGCTGGTGGCGGTCAAAGTTGCGGCCCGCCAGGTGCATGCGGGCCAGCATGGTGCCCACGGCCGCGCAGTGCACGCCCTGCGGGGCCAGCTGGCTCTTTCCGCGCAGCTTGTTGACCACGGCGGCGGGCTTGCC
>DATLGV010000792.1:0-2246 GCA_035540275.1 Acidovorax sp.
CCATCAGCACCACTGTGGCGCCCACCGACAACGGGAAGGTCAGGCTGTTGCCCAGCCCATACGCAAAGTAGAGCTTGGCGGCTGAAAAGCACACGTCCTTGTCGGTCAGGCCCAGCACGGCCTTGCCATACAGCTCGGCCGTCCACCACAGGCTGCCCTGGGTGTGCACCGTGCCCTTGGGCTTGCCCGTGGAGCCAGAGGAGTAAAGCCAGAACCCGGGCTCGTCCGGGCCGGTGCGCGCGGGTGCGGTCAGCGCAGGGGTGCTGGCAATGGCGGCCTGCATGTCCACCGCCCCTGCAGCCAACGTGTCCTGCGGCTGCGACACCACACAAGCACGCACCTCATGGTGGGGTGCCAGGGCCAGCGCTTCATTCAGCACCGGCAGCAATGCGCCAGAGACCAGCGCTGCCTGCGCGCGGCAGTGCGTCAGCATGTAGGCATAGTCGTCGGGCTTGAGCAGGGTGTTGACCGCCACCGGCACCACACCGGCATAGAGGCAACCCAGAAAAGCCACCGGCCAGTCACTGGTGTCCAGCATCAGCAGCAGCACACGCTCCTCGCGCCGCACGCCCGCATTGGCCAGCACCGCCGCCAGCCGCCGTGCGCGGTCTTCCAGCGCGCTGTAGCTCAGGCTCCCCTGGTCGTCGATGTAGGCGATGCGGCCCCCCCGCGCGCGGTTGAGGGCGAACAGATGCTCTGCAAAATTGAACTGTTCCGGAAGGCTGTTCATGGCGTGTCTCCGTCGCGATGGCGTTGTTTTTGTGGGTGGGTTCGGGGGTCAGCAGCCCAGCGCCGCGAGCACTTCGGGGCTGGCCTGCACCGCACTGCGCTGGTGGTAGAAGTCCAGCGCCCGCAAGCCGCCCAGCTCGGCACCACCCCCCGCCCGGCCGGGCCCGCCATGCAGTGACATGGGCATGACATTGCCGTGGCCCGTGTGCGCCGTGGCCACGGCCGGCGTCACCACATGCACCCGGCCGTTGCTCGCCGCCAGCGCAATGGCGGCCTGTGCCAGGGCCTTGTCGTCGGCGCCGTAGAGCGAGGTCACCAGCGAGCCCTGGCCACGCTGCGCCAGGGCCAGCGCATGGGGCAGATCGTTGTAAGGCAGCAAGGTGGCCACCGGGCCAAACACCTCCACGTCATGGACGATGGAGGCCTTGTCGGCATCGCGCGCACCCAGCAGCACGGGGCCGACGCAGGCCGCCACTGCAGGGTCGGCGTCAATCAGGGGCCGGGTACGGCCGTCGTGCAGGACGTCGGTATGGGCGGCCAGGGCGGCAATGCCTGCCTGCACTCCATCGAACTGCGCGCGGCTCACCAGCGAGCCCATGCGCACCTCCGGGTTGCGGGGGTTGCCCACCACCACGCCGGCCAGCTGGGCGCTGACAGCCTCGGCCACCGCAGCGTACAAAGCGGCGGGAACCAGGATGCGGCGGATTGCGGTGCACTTCTGGCCGGACTTGGCGGTCATCTCGCGGACGACTTCGCGCACCAGCAAGTCAAAGGCGGCGCTGCCGGGCGCCGCATCAGCCATCAGCAGCGCGGCATTGAGGCTGTCCGCCTCGATGTTGGCGCGCACCGAACGCTGCGCCACTGCAGGATGCGCCCGGACAACGCCCGCCGTCTCGGCAGAGCCGGTGAACGAGACCACATCAAACGGTTGCAGCGCGTCCATCAAGCCCGCCGAGCTTCCCGCGATGACCGACAGCGCGCCGGCGGGCAGCACCCCAGCGTTCACCACGTCCTGCACCATGCGCTGGGTCAGCCACGCCGTGGATGTGCCGGGCTTCACGATGACCGGCATGCCCGACAGCAAGGCGGGCGCAGCTTTTTCCCACAGCCCCCAGGCGGGAAAGTTGAAGGCGTTGATGCACAGCGCCACCCCTGGCCGAGGCACCTGCAGGTGTTGCGACTGAAAGACCGGTTCTTTGCCCAGCCTGACGGCGTCCCCGTCACGCAGCACGCGCACATCGCCCAGCGCATCACCCCATCTGGCGTATTGGCCGAGGGTGAAGATTCCACCGTCGATGTCCACCGCAGAGTCCGTCTTGACGGTGCCTGAATTGGCAGTGGCAATGTCGTAGTAGCTGTCGCGGTGCGCCTGCAGCACCTTGGCGACCGCGCCGAGCATGGCGGCCCGCTCACGGTAGGTGGCGGCGCGCAGCGCAGTCCCGCCCTGTTCGCGGGCAAACGCAAAGGCCTCGGGCAGGTTCAACCCCGTGGCGTCCACCCGCACCAGGGCGGTGCCC
>DATLGV010000793.1:0-8777 GCA_035540275.1 Acidovorax sp.
AGGACAACCCGCCATGATAGGCGGTGCTCACTGCGCGGAGCCCGTGCGGGATTTTCTGGAGCGCCCGCGGATGCACTGCAGGCCCGCGGGGAGTGGCCTCCCGCAGTTCTTCGACACCCCCGGCTTTTCGGGCGGGGGCGGCAGAGCCAGGTCATTGCCGCCGCCGTGCCGCCCGCAATGCCGGGAAAACCCTGAGCTCCGGACCTTGCCAGGCGTGGCTTCTGCCCCTAAACTTCCAACACATCAGAGGTCAGATAACTGAAGTCAAGCAAGATGAATGTCTCCACCCATCCCGGAACCGCCTGCGGCTATCCCGATCTTCCCCAGTCGTTGAAGCACGGCGCGGGTGCGCGGGTGGCGGGCACGGTGTATGCGGGCCTGGGTTCCGCGGGTTCGGCATGGTTCGGGTTGAGCCTGGCGGCTCCTTCGCCGACCTGGGTGGCGCGGGCGCCCTTTCCCGGCACCCCCCGTGAGCAGGCAGTGGCGGTGGCTTCCGCTGGCGCCGTCTATGTGTTTGGCGGGCTGGGCCTGGCGGCCGACGGCCGCAGCCAGGTGCTGTTCGATGACATCCACCGCTACGACCCCGTGGCCGATGCCTGGGAGTTGCTGCCCGTGCACGCGCCGGTGGGGCTGCTGGGCGCAGCCGCCTGCGCGCTGGCCGATGGCCGCATTCTGTTCCTCGGGGGGGCCAGCAAGGCGGTGGTGGAAGGGTTCTTTGCCCGCCTGGCCGAGGCGGGGGATGATGAGGCGCAGCGCCTGGCCGTCACGCGGGACTACCTGGGGCGCGAGCCAAAGGCCTATGGCTTCAATGCCGAGGCCCTGTGCTTCGACCCGGTGACGCAGCGCTGGCAGGGGCTGGGCCGACTGCCGTTCGCGCCCACGCTGGGCGCCGCCGTGGCCCGGGAGGGCGGGTGCGTGGCCTTGGTCCAGGGCGAACTCAAGCCCGGACTGCGGTCCCGCGATGCCTGGCAGGCCCGGGTGGGCGCCACAGCGCTGGACTGGCAGCCGCTGCCCTGTCCGCCAGCGGCCGGCGGTGCGCCGGAGCCGGAGGGGCTGGCCGGTGCCTTTGCCGGTTATGTGGACGGAAGCCTGCTGGTGGCAGGGGGCACGAATTTTCCGGGCGCCTGGGCGCAGTACCGGGCGGGCCGGCGGTACGCGCATGAAGGGCTTGCCAAGACCTGGCATGGCGATGTCCATGCGCTGGTGGGCGGTGCGTGGCGCCGCGTGGGTTCGCTGCCCTGGGGGCTGGCCCATGGGCTGGCGTTCCCCGTGCCGCAGGGGCTGCTGCTGGTCGGCGGTGAACGGCAGGGCGGCGCGGCCAGTGCCGCCGTGCAGTGCCTGCGCTGGGATGGCGTCGCGGCCCACGATTGCGCCCAAGGTGACAGGCCATGACGCAAGGTGTCGCATACTTGGTATGCCCTCTTAAGACTTCTGTTGTCCGACGAGTGGCATCCGCCCAATGAACACCGAAGGGAATCAATCCATGGCCACCCGTGTACCCGCATACCGACAAGCCCAGTTGGAGATCAAACGCTTTATCGAAGTCAATCGCCTGGGGATGGGCGATCCGCTGCCGCCCGAGGCCGTGCTGGCCAAGGAGCTGGGCATCAGCCGGCCGTCGCTGCGCGAAGGCATGAAGGCGCTGGAATCCCTGGGGATCGTCGAGTCGCGCCATGGCGAAGGGGTCTTCGTGGCGCCGTTCTCGTTCGACACCATCATCGAGAACCTGCCGTATTCCATCGTCGCCGACGGCAAGAGCCTGTACGACCTGCTGCAGGTGCGGGCGGCCATCGAACTGGGCGTGGTGACCCAGGTGGTGGACCGGATCAGCCCCCAGGACAAGGCGCGCCTGCGCGAACTGGCCGAACGCATGGTGGCCGCCGCCAAGGAGGGCCGGGACTTCGAGCAGGAAGACGGCGAGTTCCACGCCACGATGTACCGTTGCCTGGACAACCCCTTCCTGTCGCGCCTGATCGACCTGTTCTGGCGGGTGTTCCACCGCCTCAACCAGTCGGACACCGCTCCGGACCATTGGGCGCTGGAGTCCACCGCGCAGGACCACCTGCGCATTGCCGAAGTGATCGACCGGGGCGACAAGGCCGCCTTGCTGGAAGAACACCAGAAGCATTTCCGCGCCATCTTCAGCCGCCTGCAGCAGGCCGCGTCCCAGGGCACTGCGGCACAGGGGCGGCAGGCCCAGGCGCTGGTGCAGCAGGTAGCCGCTGGCGGCCTGGACCTGGCGGGCCGGCTGGAGCGATTGAACAAATGACACGCTGCCGGCCCGTGCCGCCGGTGCGATTTCCGCCCCTTACCCCTCACCCTCAACCCGCAACCAAGGATAGATGACATGGTATTGAAGAGAAGTCTCGCTGTGGCCGGCCTGCTGATGACCATGGCCCTGGGGGCCCAGGCGGCCGACAAGGTTCTGATCGGGGCCTTTGACGTCGGCCCGGGTGGCAACCCGCAGAAGTTCAACCCGCTGACGGCCAGCGCGGGCTTCACCTGGTACAACAAGTACTTCAATACCCTGGCGCTGTACGACGTCAACTTCGAGCGCATCTCGGGCGATCTGGCCCAGGGCTGGAGCGTCTCGCCCGACGGCAAGGCCATCACCTTCAATCTGCGCAAGGGCGTCAAGTGGCACGACGGCAAGCCCTTCACCTCCAAGGACGTCAAGTTCACCCTGGATCTGGTGCGCAACCCTGACCTGGGCAGCGTGTTTGCCCCGCGCCTGGACAGCGTCACCGGCATCGCCACCCCCGACCCGCAGACGGTGGTCCTCACGCTGAGCGAACCCAACACGCCCATCCTGGACACGCTGACCAACCTGATGATCGTGCCCGAGCACCAGCTCTCGGGCATCTCGGTCAAGGATCTGCGCAACGCCGACTGGTGGCGCGCCAGCCCGGTGGGAACCGGGCCCTTCAAGTGGAGCAAATACGAGGCCGACCAGTATGTCGAACTGGTCGCCAACCCCGACTACTTCCGGGGCCGCCCCAAGCTCGACAAGCTGATCAACCGCTACTACAAGGACGGTGGCGCGGCCGCGATTGCGCTGCAGGCGGGCGAGATCCAGTTCAGCTACCTGACCATGGACCAGGTCAAGGAAAGCCAGAAGAATGGCGCCTTCAAGGTGGTGTCCGGCGCCTCGCAGGTGCTCAACTACCTGGGCTTCAACAATGCCGAGCCACGCTTCAAGGACGTTCGCGTGCGCCAGGCCATGATGATGGCGATCGACCGCGCCAGCATCGTCAAGAGCCTGTACGGCGGGCAGGCGGTGCTGGGCAACTGCATCTACACGCAAAAGCAGTACGTGGCGGGCGACCTGAACCCCTACGCCTACAACCCCGCCAAGGCGCGCCAGCTGCTGGCGGAAGCGGGCTGGAACGGCATCAAGGGCGAGCCCCTGGAGCTGCTGACCTACTACGGCGACCAGCTCTCCAAGGACGTGATGGCCACCATCCAGGCCCAGCTGGCCGATGTCGGTGTCCAGGTCGTGCCCCGTTTCCTGGACGGTCCGGGCTTCTCCCGGGTGGTCGACTCCGGCCGGTTCACGCTGGTGTTCGCGGGCGGCGGCAACGGCCCCGAGCCGGACACGCTGGCGCCGCTGCTGGACTCGGCCTACGCGCCCCCCAAGGGCCTGAACCGGATGCGCGTGGCCTTGCCCGAACTCGACAAACTGTTCGACGAAGGCCGCCAGGAAACCCAGGCCGCCAAGCGGCCCGAGATCTACAAGAACATCTGCCGCGTGACCAACGCCAAGCTGCCCTGGGGGCCGCTGTGGGTCTCTCACCGCTTTGGCGGTATTGGCAACAAGGTGCAGAACATGGTGTGGACCCCCGCGCCAGGCGGGGGCCGCTACCAGGACAACGCGGAAACCTGGAGCGTTCAGTAAGGGTGGACGCTGGCCCGCGCATTCAGGGGGATGGCGGGCCGCACAAGACCCTCGCGATGTGACTGCAACACCCGGCAAGCCGCTGGGGTGGATCGACTCATGCCTGCATTTTTGCTCAAACGCCTGCTCGTCAGCCTGCCGACCTTCCTGGCCATCCTGGCCCTGGTCTTCGTGCTTGTGAACGCCGCGCCTGGCGACCCCGTGGATGCCTTCGTGCCGCCCGGCCAAAGCCTCAGTCTGGAGCAGAAGGAGATGCTGCGCCACGAAATGGGCCTGGACCGGCCGCTGCCCGTGCGCTTTGGCCTGTGGCTGGCCCAGGTGGCCCGCGGGGACCTGGGCTACCGCTACAAGGACGGCGAACCCGTGTACCGCACCATCATGTCGCGGGTGCCCGCCACGCTGATGCTCACCTTCGCTGGGCTGGGCCTGGGCGCGGTGCTGGGCGTGGTGCTGGGCCTGGTGGCGGCGCGCCGGCCCCATGGCAAGCTGGATTTCGCGTTGTCGCTGCTGGCCTACCTGGGCATCAGCGGGCCAGCCTTTTTGCTGGGCATCCTGGCGATGTACGTGTTCGCGCTGCTGCTGGGCTGGTTCCCGACGGCGGGCTACGCCACGCCGGGCGACGGCAGCTGGCAGGACGTGCTGCACCACCTGGTGCTGCCGGCCTCGGTGCTGTCGATCCAGTTCATTGCGATCCTGATGCGCTACACCCGCTCCAGCGTGCTGGAGGTGCAGAGCCAGGATTTCATGCGCACGGCCAGTGCCAAGGGCTTGAGCCGCACCCAGGCCTTGCTGTCGCACGCGTTCCCGAACGCCCTGATTCCCATCGTCACGGTGATCGGCGCCAATTTCAGTGCGCTGATCGGCGGCGCCGTGTTCCTGGAGACGGTGTTCTCCTGGCCCGGCATGGGCACGCTGTTCATCGACGGCGTCGAGACGCGGGACTACCCCCTGATCATGGGCATCACGCTCTTCATGGCGGTCGCCATCCTCGCGGTCAACGTGCTGACCGATGTCATTTACGCGTGGATCGACCCACGCATCTCCCTGCGCTGAAGCCATGACCACCCCTGCTGCCCCTGCATCCCCCGTCCGGGGGACCAGCCCGATCCGGGCCAAGTTCCGGCGCTTTGCCTCCGACCGCATCGCCATGACCGGCGTGGTGATGTTCGCCGTCGTGGCGCTGCTGTGCATCTTCGCGCGCCAGATCTGCGCCTTCGACCCCAACGGGATCGATCTCGCGGCGGCGCGCCAGGCGCCCAATGCCGTGCACTGGCTGGGCACCGACCAAACTGGCCGCGACATGCTGGCGCGCACCCTGGCGGCGGGCCAGATCTCGCTGCTGGTGGGCGTGTGCAGCGTGCTGATCGCGCTGGTCATCGGCACGGTGCTGGGCGCGCTGGCAGGGTACTTCGGGGGCTGGATCGACAACCTGGTGATGCGCCTGGTCGATGTCGTCATGACCTTTCCCACCGTCATCGTGCTGCTGACCCTGTCGGCGGTCATCGGCTCGGGCACCGCCAACACCATCTGGATCATCGGCGCACTGTCCTGGCCCCTGGCCTGCCGCCTGGTGCGGGCCCGTGTGCTGAGCATCCGCGAGGCGGACTTCGTGGCCGCCGCGCGGGTCATGGGAGCGGGTGACCTGTACATCATTGCGCGCCACTGCATTCCCAACACCACCGACGTGCTGGTGGTGTTTGCCAGCCTCGGTTTCGTCGCGGCCATCATGGCCGAGGCGGGGCTGTCGTTCCTCGGGCTGGGGGTGCAGCTGCCCGACGCCAGCTGGGGCAGCCTGCTGTCGATTGCCCGCGAGGCCTCGGTGCTCAAGCAATACCCCTGGATATGGCTCCCCGCGGGCCTGTTCATCGTCTTTACCGCGCTGGCCGCCAACTTCATTGGTGACGGCCTGCGCCATGCCTTCGATCCCAAATCCAACAAGGAGTCCGTTGAATGAGTTCCCTGAAATTGCACGGCGTCGTGCCCCCCGTCGTCACGCCGTTGACCCCTGATTTTCACGTCGACAAGCCGGCGCTGCGCCGTGTGGTCCGGCATCTGCTGGACGGCGGCGTGCATGGCCTGTTCGTGCTCGGATCGACCAGCGAATGCGTGTTCCTCAACGAGTTCCAGCGGTCCGAGGTGCTGGCCACCATCGCGCAGGAGAACAACGGCCAGGTGCCGATGGTCGCCGGCACCATGGACCCCGCCACCGACCGGGTGGTGGAGCACGCCCGCCAGGCCCGTGCGGCCGGCGTGGACGGCCTGGTGGTGACGGCGCCTTTCTACACCCGCACCAGCCAGGCAGAGACCATCGACCATTTCCGCATGGTGCGCGACGCGGTGGACCTGCCCATCCTGGCCTACGACCTGCCGGTGTGCGTGCACACCAAGCTGGAGCGGCCCACGCTGCGCACCCTCTATGAGGACGGCGTGATCTGCGCGCTCAAGGACAGCAGCGGTGACGACGGCAACATGCGCATGGTGATGCGCGACTTCGCGGGCCGGGACGACTTCTCCATCCTCACCGGCTCGGAAATCGTCTGCGACTACGCGATGCTTGGCGGCGCGCACGGCATCGTGCCGGGCCTGGGCAACGTGGATCCGGCCGGTTATGTGCGCCTGTACGACGCCGCGCGGCGCGGCGACTGGACGGCGGCCCGCGCCGAGCAGGAGCGCCTCATCGCGCTGTTCCAGATCGTGTTCCAGGGCGTCCCCCAGACCAGCCCCAACGCGTCCGGCGTCGGCGGCTTCAAGACCGCGATGCAGCTGATGGGCCTGATTCCGCACCGCCACATGAGCCGCCCCAACAAGCCCCTGTCCGACGAGCAGGCCGACCGCGTGAAGGCCATCCTCATCCAGGGCGGATTGCTCTGACCGGCACCAGCAACGCGCAGGGGAACATGGTGATGCCAGACGCTACTTTGGTGCTCGACGTTCGGGATCTGAGCACCCGCTTCGCAACGCCGCACGGGGAGATCAAGGCCGTCAACGGCATCAGCTTCCAGGTGCGGCGTGGCGAAACCCTGGCCCTGGTCGGTGAGTCGGGCAGCGGCAAATCGGTGACCTCGCTGTCGCTGATGCAGCTGCTGGGCGGGCGGGCGCAGCTCAGCGGAGAGTGCTGGCTGCATGCGGGAGGCGGCCAGCCGGCGCGCAACCTGCTGACGCTCAGCCCGCGCCAGATGCGGGATGCGCGCGGACGGCAGCTGGCCATGGTCTTTCAGGAGCCCATGACCTCGCTGAACCCGCTGCAGCGCGTTGGCGACCAGGTGGCCGAGGCCATGGAGATCCATGGCCTGGCGCGGGGGCGCGACGCGCAGCAGCGGGCCGTCGAACTGCTCGCGCTGGTCGGCCTCTCCGACCCCGCGCTGCGGGCGCGCCAATACCCGCACCTGCTGTCCGGCGGCATGCGCCAGCGCGTGATGATCGCCATGGCGCTGGCCTGCAAGCCGGCGCTGCTGATTGCCGACGAGCCCACCACGGCGCTGGATGTGACCATCCAGGCGCAGATCCTGCGGCTGATCCGGCGGCTGCAGGCGGAGGTCGGCATGGGCGTGCTCTTCATCACCCACGACATGGGCGTGGTGGCGCAGGTGGCCGACCGCGTGGCGGTCATGTATGGCGGCCAGCTGGTGGAGCAGGCCAGCACGGCGCAGCTGTTCCGCAACCCGCGCCACCCGTACACCCGCGGCCTGCTCGATGCCGTGCCGCGGCCCGGTGCCAGCGGGCCGCTGAAGGGCATCCCCGGGCAGGTCGAGGTGGTCTACGGCGAGCCCGTGGGCTGCCGCTTTGCCAACCGCTGCTCCCGTGCCGACGAGCGTTGCCGCAGCGTCTCTCCGGCCTGGGACGCCGCGTCCAGCCACCCCGTGCGCTGCCATTACCCCCTTCTGCCATGAGCGCCTCCCTCCCTCCCCCTTCCGATGCCCTGCTGCAGTTCGATCAGGTCTGCATGCAGTTCGACACCCGGCGTGGCTTCTTCCAGCCGGCGCGCAGCCTGCATGCGCTCACCGACATCTCGTTTTCCCTGCGGCCCGGTGAAATCCTCGGGGTCGTGGGTGAGTCGGGCAGCGGCAAGTCCACCCTGGGCAAGCTGGCGCTGCGCCTGCTCGATCCCAGCCGCGGCACCGTGTCGTATGCCGGACGCGACCTGGCGGGCTACCGCGGCCGCGCGCTCAAGCGGCTGCGCTGCGACCTGCAGATGGTGTTCCAGGACCCCCACTCGGCACTCAACGGGCGCATGTCGATCGAGCAATGCCTGCTGGAGCCGCTGCAGCTGCACCGGCGGGGCACGCGGGCCGAGCAGCAGCAGGAGATCCGCCGGCTGCTGGATGTGGTGAACCTGCCGCATGCCGTGCTGACGCGCTACCCGCACGAGCTGTCGGGCGGGCAGAAGCAGCGGATCGTGATCGCCCGGGCCCTGGCGCTCAAGCCCCGGGTGCTGGTGGCCGACGAGGCCGTGGCCGCGCTCGACGCATCGGTGAAGGCCCAGATCACGAACCTGCTGCTCGAACTGCGCGAGCAGCTCGGCCTGGCCATCGTGTTCATCACCCACGACCTGCCGCTGGTGCACACGCTGTGCGACCGGGTGCTGGTGCTCTACCTGGGCCGCATGATGGAGCTGGCCCCCCGGCAGGCGCTGCGCGACGGAGGCCAGCACCCCTACACCCAGGCCCTGTGGCGCAGCTCGCCCGTGGCCGACCCGGAGCAGCACATGCTGGACGCGGAGGCGGTCGGTGGCGAGATTCCCAGCCCGCTCAACCCTCCTGCAGGCTGCGTGTTCCACACCCGCTGCCCGCACGCACAGCCGCGCTGCGGACAGACGCCGCCCCCGGCCATGGAGCTGGGCACGGCCGCTGCGGCGCATTCCGTGCGGTGCTGGCTGCACGAA
>DATLGV010000794.1:0-5224 GCA_035540275.1 Acidovorax sp.
GCTCAACTTCATCACCCCGCACCAGAAGTGGGGCATCCACAGCACGTACAGCGACAACCTGATGATGCTCACGCTGAACCGGGGCGGCTCGGTGGTGTGGCTGAGCGAAGACGACGCCAAGAGTGCCGGCATCGTGGACAACGACTGGGTCGAACTCTTCAACGCCAACGGCGCCATTGCGGCGCGCGCGGTGGTGAGCCAGCGCGTGAACCCCGGCATGGTGATGATGTACCACTCGCAAGAGAAGATCATCAATACCCCCGGCTCCGAGATCACCGGCACCCGCGGCGGTATCCACAACTCGGTCACCCGCATCGTGCTCAAGCCCACCCACATGATCGGCGGCTACGCGCAGTACAGCTACGGCTTCAACTACTACGGAACCATCGGCACCAACCGCGACGAATTCGTTCTGGTGCGCAAGATGGACCGCATCGACTGGATGGATGGCGAAGCCGCTGCATCCGACCACGCCTGAAGCCGAAGACAAGGAGAAACACGATGAAAATTCGCGCACAAATCGGCATGGTGCTCAACCTGGACAAGTGCATCGGCTGCCACACCTGTTCCGTCACCTGCAAGAACGTCTGGACCAGCCGCCCCGGCGTGGAATACGCCTGGTTCAACAACGTCGAGACCAAGCCCGGCATCGGCTACCCCAAGGAATGGGAAAACCAGGACAAGTGGAACGGCGGCTGGGTGCGCAGCCCCGACGGCTCCATCGCGCCCCGCCAGGGCGGCAAGTGGAAGCTGCTCATGCGCATCTTCGCCAACCCCAACCTGCCGCAGATCGACGACTACTACGAGCCCTTCACGTTCGACTACGACCACCTGCAGGCTGCGCCCGAGAGCAAGGCAGCACCCACGGCCCGCCCGCGCAGCCTGATCACCGGCCAGCGCATGGAGAAGATCGAGTGGGGGCCGAACTGGGAAGAAATCCTGGGCGGCGAGTTCAGCCGCCGCAGCCAGGACAAGAACTTCGACGATGTGCAAAAAGACATCTACGGCCAGTTCGAGAACACCTTCATGATGTACCTGCCGCGCCTGTGCGAGCACTGCCTGAACCCGGCGTGCGTGGCATCGTGCCCCTCGGGCTCGATCTACAAGCGCGAGGAAGACGGCATCGTGCTGATCGACCAGGACAAGTGCCGCGGCTGGCGCATGTGCGTGAGCGGCTGCCCCTACAAGAAGATCTACTACAACTGGCAGTCGGGCAAGGCCGAGAAGTGCATCTTCTGCTACCCCCGCATCGAGGCGGGCCAACCGACCGTGTGCTCGGAAACCTGCGTGGGCCGCATCCGCTACCTGGGCGTGTTGCTGTATGACGCAGACCGCATCCAGGAAGCCGCCAGCGTGGAGCGCGACCGCGACCTGTACCAGGCGCAGCTCGACATCTTCCTGGATCCGAACGATCCGGACGTCATCAAGCAGGCGCGCATCGACGGCATCCCCGACAGCTGGATGGAGGCCGCCCGCAACAGCCCCGTCTACAAGATGGCGGTGGACTGGAAGGTGGCCCTGCCGCTGCACCCCGAGTACCGCACGCTGCCCATGGTGTGGTACGTGCCGCCCCTGTCGCCCATCACGGCCGCGGCCAATGCGGGCCATGTGGGCGTGAATGGCGAGATTCCGGACGTGTCGCAACTGCGCATTCCCGTGCAGTACCTGGCGAACCTGCTCACCGCCGGCGACACCGGCCCCGTGGTGCGGGCGCTCGAGCGCATGCTGGCCATGCGCACCTACCAGCGCGACAAGCACGTGGAGCAGCGCCAGAACCTGGCCGTGCTCAAGCAGGCAGGCCTGTCGATGGCCGAAGTCGAGGAGATGTACCAGGTGATGGCGATTGCCAACTACGAGGACCGCTTCGTGATTCCGTCGGCCCACCGCGAATACGCCGAGAACGCGTTCGACATCCGGGGCGGCTGCGGCTTCTCGTTCGGCAACGGCTGCTCGGACGGCGCGACGGAAGTCAGCATGTTCGGCGGCAAGAAGCCCCGCACGATCCCGATCAAAGCGACTGTTTGAGTGCGACGGAAGGAATCACCATGTTCAAGAAGAACCCGGCCTCCGTGCGCCTGACCCTGCGCGCCCTGGGCTACCTGCTGAGCTACCCCGATGCGCAGCTGCGCAGCGTGATGCCGCAGCTCATCGACGCACTGCAATCCGAACAGGCCCTCACCGCAGAGCGCATGGCGGAACTGAAGGCCGTGTGCGAGCACCTCGCCGCGCTGGACCCGCTGGAAGCCGAGGCCCGCTACGTGGACAACTTTGACCGGGGTCGCCAGACCTCGCTGCACCTGTTCGAGCATGTGCACGGCGACTCGCGCGACCGGGGCCCGGCGCTCATCGACCTGATGCAGACCTACGAAAAGGCCGGCCTGCAATTCGAGGCCGACGAGTTGCCCGACCACCTGCCCGTGGTGCTGGAATTCGCCTCCACCCAGCCACCCGCCGTGGCCAAGGAGTTTCTGGGCGAAATGGCCCACATCCTCAACGCACTGTTCAGTGCGCTCGTGGCGCGCAACAGCCCCTACGCCAGCGTGATCGCCGCGGTGCTCGAAGTCTCGGGCCAGCGCGTGCAGTCGGTCGCGCTCACGCCCGAGCCGCCCATGGACGAGGTCTGGGCCGAGCCCGAAGCGTTTGGAGGTTGCAGCACCCAGGGCCAGTCCAAGCCTGACCAGCCGCAACCCCTGCATTTTGTTCGTACTCCCCGCGCCGAGCGGGCCCCCGAAGGAGTCTCAGCATGACTACCCCCTGGCTCGATACCCTGTTGTTTGGCATCTATCCCTACATCTGCCTGGCCGTTTTCTTCATCGGCAGCTGGGCGCGGTTCGACCGCGACCAGTACACCTGGAAGAGCGACTCGTCGCAGCTGCTGCGCACGGGCAGCCTGCGCTGGGGCAGCAACCTGTTCCACATCGGCGTGCTGTTCCTGTTCTTCGGGCACACCTTTGGCATGCTGACGCCGCACTTTGTGTATGAGCATTTCATCAGCGCGGGCAACAAGCAGCTGATGGCCATGGTCACCGGCGGCATTGCGGGCCTGCTGGCCTTTGTGGGCATCTCCATCCTGCTGCACCGCCGCCTGTCGGACGCGCGCATCCGCGCCACGTCCAAGACCAGCGACATTGTGTTGCTGATCCTGCTCTGGCTGCAGCTGGCGCTGGGCCTGGCCACCATCCCGCTGTCGGCCCAGCACCTGGACGGCTCCATGATGATGAAGCTGGCCGAATGGGGCCAGCGCGTGGTCACCTTCCGCAGCGGCGGCGTGGAGCTGCTGGCCGAGGCGGGCTGGATCTTCAAGGCCCACATGTTCCTGGGCATGAGCATCTTCCTGATCTTCCCGTTCACCCGCCTGGTGCATGTGTGGAGCGGTTTTGGCACGCTGGCCTATGTGCTGCGCCCCTACCAGGTGGTGCGTGCGCGCCGCCTGAACCTGCCCCCCGGCCACATGCAGTCGCAAGACCGCCGCGCCTGAAATCCACCGACCATCCAGGAGCACACCATGAGCGGATGTGGAACCGGGAGCTGCGGATGCGGCTCCACCGACAGCAGCGCGGCGGCAGCCTCAGCCAGCACGCTGACCCCCACCCAGACTGCGGCCTACGAGGCCCTGGCAGCCACCCTGGCCGATGCGCCCTTGCAGGCGATGTCGGCACCCGTGGCGGGCGGCGCAGGCGCAGTGGCTGCGATTGCACGCATCAACGGCGTGGCCCTCAACGCCCCGCACGAGCTGCTGGACGAAGAAGCACTGCGCCAGCGCGCCTGCACCGAGCTGCTGCGCCAGGCAGCCCAGCAGGCGGGGCTGCTGTCGGCCGACGATGTGCCGGGCGCCTTGGGCGCCTTGGGCGCCATCAGCACCCAGGCCTCCGACGCCATCGAGCAATTGCTGGACCGTGAGCTGCCCATTCCCGATCCGTCCGAAGAAGCCTGTCGTCGCTATCACGAGGCCCACCCTGCGGCCCATGCCCAGGGCGAGCGCGCGCAGCTGCGCCATGTGCTGTTTGCCGTGACGCCGGGCGTGGATGTGAAGCAGTTGCGCCTGCGCGCCGAGGCCCTGCTGATCGAGCTGCGCTGCGCTGACGACGGTGGTGCGAAGTTTGCCGAGGCCGCCGCCCAGTGGTCCAACTGCCCCAGCGGCCAGCAAGGGGGCGACCTGGGCTGGCTCACCCGCGCCGACTGCGCGCCCGAGTTCGCCCGCGAGGTGTTTGGCAGCGCCGAGATCGGCGTACTGGCCCGCCTGGTGCACAGCCGCTTTGGCCTGCATGTGGTGGAGGTGGTGGCCCGCGAGGCCGGGCAGCAGCCCGCGTTCGAGGAAGTGCGCCAGGCCATCGCGCTCACTCTGCGCCAGCAGGCCTGGGTGAATGCGCTGCGCCAGTATCTGCAACTGCTGGCCGGTGCTGCCGTGGTCGAAGGGGTGGCGCTGGACGCGGCCGACACGCCTCTTGTGCAGTAGTGGCTCCACCCACACCGTCACCCGATTGCCTGCCCATGCCCGACGAGTTGCTGGCCCGCTTGCGCCGCTTTCACGACGACGCCTTTCCCCAGTACCGCCAGCAGTTCCAGGCGCTGGTGGACGAGGGGCAGCATCCCACCACCCTGTTCATCGGCTGTTCCGACTCGCGCCTGGTGCCCTACCTGCTGACCGGCGCAGGGCCGGGCGAGCTGTTTCTGGTGCGCAATGTAGGGGCCTTCATTCCGCCGTATGACGGATCGCATGGCCACCATGGCACCACGGCGGCCATCGAATTTGCCGTACTCAACCTGCAGGTGCGCCGCATCGTGGTATGCGGCCACAGTCACTGTGGGGCTATCAAGGCGATGTATGGTGAGGTCTCGCCCGAGGCACCCAACCTGAACCGCTGGCTGGACCTGGGGCGCGAGGCCCTGCTGCCCATGCAGCCCGGCCCCGAGGTATTGCGCCGCACCGAACAGCGCGCCGTGGTGCTGCAGCTCGAACGCCTCATGGAGTACCCCATGGTGCGCAGCCGCGTGCAGTCGGGCCAGATCAGCCTGCATGGCTGGCACTATGTGATCGAGGACGGCGAGGTCCATGTGTTCGATGTCCAGACCGGTGGTTTTGTGCCTGCCTCGCAGTCAGACCACAGCGGTACCGGCCCCTACCAGCCCTATGTGGAGCATGACGGGCAGGTGCTGCTGGATGAGTGACCGGCCCCCGGCTTGCCAGGAGCCGGCATTCGGAGTGGAATGAGCGCTCCTTGAC
>DATLGV010000795.1:0-15273 GCA_035540275.1 Acidovorax sp.
CGTCGTTTTGCCCGAGCCCAGGAAGCCGGTGAGGATGGTGACGGGGATCAGTGCCATAAATCTGTCTTTCAAGGGAATCAAATACTCGCGCTGCGCGGCAGCAGTGCCCCACCCAGGGGCATCTTTTTCAGTGTACCGAGGCTGTCAAGCCCCTGCTGGCGCCGGAAAGCTCACCCCTTGCGCATGACGACCAGCCCCTTGAGGTACTCGCCCTCCGGAAACTCTAGCGTCATCGGGTGGTCGGGCGCCCCGCCCAGGCGCTCCAGGATGAAGCCGTCCACACCCGCATCCGCGCCGGCCGAGGCCACGATCTTGTGGAACAGGTCGGCGCTGATGCCGCCTGAGCAGGAGAAGGTGAACAGCACGCCCCCCGGCGACAGCAACTGCAGCGCCAGCCGGTTGATGTCCTTGTAGGCGCGTGCGGCGCGCTCGGCGTGCGCCGCAGTGGGCGCAAACTTCGGCGGGTCCAGGATGATGGCGTCGAAGCGCTGGCCTTCCTTGAGGAACTGGCGCAACGAGGCGTTCACGTCGGCATCGAGGAAGGTGGCGCGGTTCGGATCGAACCCATTGAGCGCCACGTGGGCGCGGGCGCGCTCCAGGGCGGGGCCTGAAGAATCGATGGAGGTCACATGCCCGTCGGCCACGTGGCCCGCCGCACGCATGCCCGCCAGCGCCGCCACGCTGAAGCCGCCGGTGTAGCAAAAGCAGTTGAGCACATGCTTGAAGCCCAGGCGCTGCGTGTAGTCGGCAAACCGCTTGCGGCTGTCGCGCTGGTCCAGATAGAAGCCCGTCTTGTGGCCCTCGGCGATGTTGAGGGTCAGGCGCCACTGGTGCTCGCGGATCGTCAGTTCGAGCGGCGGCCCCTCGCCATCGCCCGCCGCGCCCGTGGGCCCGCCGCGCAGCCAGCCGGTGGCGGGTTCCAGGCCCTCCAGTGAACGCACGCTGGCGTCCGATCGCTCATACAGCCTGGTCAGGCCCGTCTCGCGCAGCAGCGCATCGGCAATCACGCCCTTCCAGCGCTCGGTGCCCGCACTGGTGAACTGGGCCACCAGCGTATCGCCATAGCGGTCCACGATGAGCCCCGGCAGACCGTCGGACTCGCCATGCACCAGGCGCACGCCGTCGCTTTGCACGTCAAAACGGGCCCTGGCGATGATGGCACGTGCGCAAGCAGCTATGAAAAACGGAGCATCAATGCGTTGCGTCTCGTCGAAGCTCCACACCCGCGCCCGGATGCGGGAGCTGGGGCTGTAGGCGGCCCAGGCCAGAAACTGGCCTTCGTGCGACTCGACGCGCACGGTCTCGCCGCTGTCGCCGCCGCCCTTGGCGATGGCCGATTCAAAGATCCAGGGGTGGCGGCGCAACAGCGAGCGCTCTTTGCCTGCGCGAAGTCGAAGGGTTTTCATGACCCGGATTGTGCGGGCTGCCGGAGGTTGCCGAGCCCCGGGGGATGGAAAAACGCAGGCACAAGCACCGGCCCGGACCGCCACGGCCACCTACCGCCCGAGCATCGCCCCTGGCACCCAGCGGGCAATGCACGTTCTTCGGCCCATCACAGGCGGACGGCCAGCCACCCTGCAATTTCGCATTTGACAAATATGAAAATTAGTCAATAAAATTGCATTAATTATCATTTTTATCAAAATATCATGGCCGCCCCCGCCACAGTCTCCAGCACCCACCGTCTGGCTCCCGCGCCAGGAACGGCCCAGGCCGTGATGACCGAGCTTCGCGAATTTCTGACCTTCCAGATCGGCAACGAGGAATACGGGGTCGACATCCTGCGCGTGCAGGAGATCCGGTCGTACGAAAAGCCCACCATGATCGCCAACGCGACGGGCGAGGTACTGGGCGTGATGAACCTGCGCGGTGTGATCGTGCCCATCCTCGACCTGCGCCTGAAGCTGGGGCAGACCCAGGTGCATTACGACCACCTCAAGGTGGTGATCGTGCTGCACATTGGCCAGCGGACGGTGGGCGTGGTGGTGGACGGCGTGTCCGACGTGCTCACGCTGGAGCGCGAGCAGCTGCGCCCCCGTACCCGCACTGCGCGGCAACGTGAGGCCCGAGCACCTGCTGGCCATCGGCTCGGTGGGCCAGCGCATGCTGATCCTGCTCGACATCGAGAAATTCCTTGCCAAGTCGGTAGCAGGTGATACGCCTGCCATCAGCCACTGAATGGCCGCATTACCACCCGAAGATTGATACCCGCATGTCTTGTCAGCCGGCGGCGCTGTGCAGGTGACCGTTGTGATCAGCGGCCGCAGCAGCCCGCAACAACCAGCAGGCGGGCGAGCTGGTCCGCCGAGCACATGCCCGTGCCAGCCGGGACTACAGCGCCTTGCCAAAGCGCTCCAGGCGCGGCGCCCAGTGGCCCAGCACATCGGCCGACAGCAGCACGCGGTGCGCCTGTCCGATGAGCAGATGGCGCGGCACCAGGCCGATGTAGCGCGAGTCGGCACTGTTGTCCCGGTTGTCACCCAGCACCAGGTATTCGCCCTCGGGCACCTGCACCGGGTCGAAGCTGCTGCGGGCCGTCACGCCCTGCAGCCACTGCACGCGGCGTTCATGCCCCAGCAGGCGCTCCGTCCAGCGCGTGGCAGTGAGCGTGTGGCCTGGCAGCACCAGTTCCTGCACAGAATCGGGCCTCTCGTATTCGGCCGCCTGGCCATTGATGTAGAGCACCTCGTTGCGCATCTCCACCGTGTCGCCAGGCAAGGCCGCAATGCGCTTGATCAGGCGGGTGCCGTCCTGCGGCGAAGAGAAGGTGACCACGTCGCCGCGCTGCGGATCATCGATGTGCGCCAGGATCACGTCCGTGAGCGGCAGCTTGAGGTCATAGGCCAGGCGGTTGACCAGCACCACGTCCCCCTCCAGCAGCGTGGGCCGCATCGAGCCGGAGGGGATGGGGTTCCAGTCGGCCACGGCAGTGCGAAAGACGCCAAAGCACAACAGCAACACGATGAACCACCGGTTCGATTTAAGGTTCGATTGGATCCAGTTCAGCAGCATGGCGACAACTCCAGGGCGCCCACAGCAGGCGCCAGATTGCTCGGAGGCGCCGGGGGGCCACTTGGTTCCGCCAGGCTGGCAGCCGATTGCTTCGCCTGCCAGGACCACCGCGCAGGGGCTCAGGGCGGCTTCTTCCGCGCACGCGGATGGGCAGCGTCATACACCTTGGCCAAGTGCTGAAAGTCGAGCCGCGTGTAGACCTGCGTGGTCGTGATGTTGGCGTGGCCCAGCAGTTCCTGCACCGCGCGCAGGTCCCCGCTGCTTTGCAGCAGGTGGCTGGCAAACGAGTGGCGCAGCATGTGCGGGTGCACGGGCGTGGTCAGCCCCGCCTGCTGGCTGCGCTGGCGCAGGCGCAGCCAGATGGACTGCGCCGTGAGCCGCTTGCCACGCTGGCCCACGAACAGGGCGGTGTCGAGCCGTGCAGAGCCCTCGCCACCAAACGGTGTGGCCCGCAGCTGCAACCAGGCCTGCAGCGCGGCCGTGGCAGCGGCGCCCACCGGCACGCTGCGGCGCTTGCTGCCCTTGCCGAACACATGGGCCTCGCCCGCTTGCAGGTCCACCCAGCCACGGCCCTGGCGCTGGGTGTCGGCATTGGGGATGGCATCGAGCCCCGCCAGTTCACCCACGCGCAGGCCGCAGCCGTACAGCAGCTCCACCATGGCCGCATCGCGCGCCTCCAGCCAGGGGTCGGCGCCGGGGTTGTCGAATTCCGCGAGCCGCACGGCGTCGTCCACCCCCAGCGCCTTGGGCAAGGGCTTGGGCGCCTTGGGGGCGCGCACGTCCTGCACCGGGTTGTGCGGAATCAGCCCCTGCCGCCCGGCCCAGATGAAAAAGCCGCGCCAGCCCGAGAGGATGAGCGCAATGCCCCGTCCGCTGCGCCCGCCGCTGTGCATCTGCGCCACAAAGCGGCGGATGTGCGCACTGGTGAGCTGCAGCAGCGGCACGTTCACGCCAGCCGCCAACTGCGCCAGCTTTTCCAGGTCCAGGGTGTAGAGCGTGAGCGTGCGCGCGGCCAGCCGCTTTTCGACGCGCACATGCTCCAGATAGCGCAGGACATCGGGGTCGAGCGTGGTGGGTGCTGCGGGCGTTTCAGACATGGGGCCGTCGCTGAGACGCCGCTCGGTTGGCACGGGCTGCCAGAAGGCGGCTTACTGCAGCCGCAGCAGCGCAGCACTGGCCAGCTCGGCCATGCGCGACAGGAAGTCGGTGCCCATGGTGGCATCAAACCGCTGGGGGTCGTGCGAGCCCAGCACCAGCAGGCCAAAGGCCGGCGTGGCACTGTCGATGGCGCCGGCGCGCAGCGGCAGCAGGGCCAGGGACTGGGCGGGCTCGCCCCCTTCCTGCGCCAGCCAGCCGGAGGGCTCGAAGCCCAGGTTGGGGCCGCAGAACGGCATGGTCAGCGACGAGGCGAATGCCCGCGCATCCTCGCTCGCCCCCTGGGTGAAGTCGGCGTCGATGTACGGCGCGGCCACTTCCCACACGCGCACCGCTGCCTGGGGTACGTCGAACAGGGTGCGCACGCCATCGACCACGGCCTGCGGCAGATCGAACGGGTCGCGCACCTGCAGCAGGCTGCTGGTCCACTGGTGCACCTTGTGGGCAATGGCGGCGTTGTCGGTGCTGTTGCGCACCATTTCCATGATGCGGTGCTCCAGGCCCTTGATCTTCTCGCGCAGCATCTCGGCCTGGCGCTCCTGCAGGCTCACGGCGCGCGCACCATGGGGGCTGGTGATCTGCACGCTGGCCAGCACCTCGGCATGGCGCTCGAAGAAGCCCGGCGTGTTGGTGAGGAACTGGGCGATGTCGTCTTCGGTGATCGGTGGGATGTGGGTAGTCATACGAGCGTGTCGGAAATGTCGATCTGGCCCTCGAACACCGTGGTGGCGGGGCCGGTCATGAAAACGGAATCAGCCTCCTGGCCGCTCCAGGCAATGGTGAGGCGGCCGCCGCGCGTGTCCACCTGCACCTCGGGGTCGAGCAGACCCAGGCGGATGCCGCTGGCCACTGCGGCACAGGCACCGGTGCCACAAGCCAGCGTCTCGCCCGCGCCGCGCTCGAACACGCGCAGGCGCACATGGGCGCGGTCCACGATCTGCAGGTAGCCCGCGTTGACCCGCTGGGGGAAGCGCGCATGGCGCTCGATCAGCGGCCCCGTCTGCGCGACGGGGGCCGTGTCCACGTTGTCCACCAGCTGCACCGCATGCGGGTTGCCCATGGAGGCAACAGCCACCAAAACAGAAGCGCCCGAGGCATATTCCTCAAGCGCTACCGGCCATGTTTGTCCCGAACCCTGCTGCACGGGTGTGAGACCAGCGGTATCGAACGGCACCTTGGCGGGTTCGAACTCGGGCCGCCCCATGTCCACCGTAACGCGGCCATCGCCCGTGAGGCGGGGGGCAATCACGCCGCTTTTGGTCTGCACACGAATAGTGTCCTTGCCCGACAGCCCCCGGTCGTGCACAAAGCGTGCAAAACAGCGCGCGCCGTTGCCGCACTGCTCCACCTCGCCGCCATCGGCGTTGTGGATCACGTATTCAAAGTCGATGCCTTCCCCCGGCGAGGGGCGCACGGTGAGGATCTGGTCGGCGCCGACGCCGAAATGGCGGTCGGCCAGGAAGCGGTATTGGGCGGCGCTGAGCCCCAGGCGGCCCTGGGTTTCGTCGAGCACCACAAAATCGTTGCCCGCGCCCTGCATTTTGGTGAAGCGAATCTTCATGGACGGGATTATGGCCCCGCCCCTGCGCCAAACCGCGTGCGGGCGTACGCTTGGCGGCTTCTCTCGATTCCACCGGCTTTTCAGGAACCTCGCATGACCGATCTTTCCGCTTTTGCCATCACCCGCAAGTGGCCAGCCCGGCACCCGGACCGCATCCAGCTGTATTCCCTGCCCACCCCCAACGGCGTGAAGGTGTCGATTGCGCTGGAAGAACTGGGCCTGCCCTACGAGCCCCACCGGGTGAGCTTTGAGACCAACGACCAGACCACGCCCGAATTCCTCTCGCTCAACCCCAACAACAAGATCCCGGCCATCCTGGACCCCAACGGGCCGGACGGCCAGCCACTGGCGCTGTTCGAGTCCGGCGCCATCCTGGTGTACCTGGCCAGCAAGACAGGGCAGCTGATGCCGCAAGACACCGCCGGGCGCTACGAAACCCTGCAGTGGGTGATGTGGCAGATGGGCGGCGTGGGCCCCATGTTTGGCCAACTGGGCTTCTTCCACAAGTTTGCGGGCAAGGACTACGAAGACAAGCGCCCGCGCGACCGGTATGTCGCTGAATCGAAGCGCCTGCTCAAGGTGCTGGACGAGCGCCTGGCGGGCCGCCAGTGGGTGATGGGCGACCCATACACCATCGCCGACATTGCCATCCTGCCCTGGGTGCGCAACCTGGTGGGCTTTTATGGCGCGGGAGATCTGGTGGAGTTTGGCCAGTTCACAGAAGTGCAGCGCGTGCTCGAAGCCTTCGTGGCGCGCCCGGCCGTCGCCCGGGGGCTGGAGATTCCGGCCCGGACTTGACCTGCGGCAATTTCTCGCTGGCCTTTGATGTCAATCAGGCCCACTGGCTCGATGCCCGGCCTTCCCGCACCAACGAGGGACCTCCTTTGAACGTGTTTACGATCTAAGGATGGGCCTGGCGCAGGGGCAGGGCCTTCGGCAGGAGGAGGGGCCCGGCTCAGAGGGTGTGAACAAATCCGGCGTGCCCGAACAAGCCGCCCCAACGTGCCCGATCTGGGCGCAAAGCGCGGGCGATGGCGAGCATTGGCTTTCGGCGTCCGGGTGTGTTTTGGGGAGATGAGCGGGCACGGTAGGTTTGTTCACACCTTCTCAGCCCCCGGCCACCATCCGCACGAATTCCGGCACCACCCCCCATGCATCGTCGCGCCGCTGCAAGGCATGCACGTCTGCGCGCGGCGCCTTGGCTCCCAGGGGCTTGAACACCACGCGCTGCGCGAACAACGCGCCCAGCGACGCAGGCACTAGGGCAACTCCCAGGCCCGCAGCCACCAGGCTGAGCACGGCAGCCAGCTCCACCGTGGTCTGCGCCACCCGGGGCGCAAAGCCGGCCTGCACGCAGCACTGCACCATGTGCTCGGCATGGGCAGATGAATCGCGGCGCAGCATCACAAAGGTCTCGCTGCGCAAGTCCTTGAGGGCCAGTGCCTTGCGCAGCGCCAGCGGGTGGCCCGGAGACAGGGCGGCCACCACGGGGTCGGGCCACAGCAGGGTGCTCGCAAGCCTGTCGTCATTGACCGCCGTGCGCGCAATGCCCACGTCGATACGCTTGTCGCGCAGCGCATCCTGCAGCAGCGCGGGCTGCATCTCGTGCAGCACCACGTCCACGCCGGGGTGGCTTTGCCGGTAGCGCGCCAGTGCCGACGGAAACGGTCCGAGGAAATGCGAGCCCGACAACCCGACCTCAATGCGCCCGGCCTGCCCCTGGCCAATGGCCTCCACGCGCTGGCGCGCCGTGTCCAGCCGCTCCAGCACGGCGCGCGCATCCACCAGGTAGGCCTGGCCTGCCAGCGTCAGCTCCACGCGCCGGCTGGTGCGCACGAAGAGCTGAGCTCCCAGTTCTTGCTCCAGCTGGGCGATCTGCAGGCTCAGCGGCGGCTGCGACACATGCAGGCGCTGCGCGGCGCGCGTAAAGCTCAGTTCTTCAGCCAGGGCGACGAAGTAACGCAGGTGGCGCAGTTCCATCGATACTTTTCATGTCTTGATCAAGACCAACAATATATTGGACTGCTGGTTCGCTTGTTTCCACAATAGCCTGACTGCAACATCTGATGGAGACAAACATGACGATCAAGCACAGCCTGCTGGCTGCCACGCTGGCCCTCTCGGGCCTGGCCATGGCGCAGGACAACTACCCCAGCAAAGCCATCACGCTCACCGTGCCCAACCCGCCCGGCGGCGTGGTGGACACCTCGGCCCGTCTGCTCAACGAGCCGCTGGCCCGTGTGATTGGCCAGCCCGTGGTGATCGACAACAAGGCGGGCGGCAGCGGCAACGTGGCCTATGGTGCCGTGGCCCGCGCCAAGCCCGACGGCTACAACCTGCTGATCTCTTACTCGGCCTACCACGTGGGCAACCCGGCGCTCACCCCCAGCCTGCCCTGGGAGGCCAAGGACTTTGCACCCGTGGCGCTGCTCACCGTGGCCACCAACGTGATTGCGGCCCACCCCTCCGTGCCGGCCAACAATCTCAAGGAATTCATCGCCTACCTCAAGGCCAACCCGGGCAAGGTGAACTACGCGTCGCAGGGCAACGGCTCGCTGTCGCACATCGGCACCGAGATCTTCAAGCAGCAAAGCGGCACCTTCATGACCCACATCCCCTACCGTGGCTCGGGCCCTGCGGTGGCCGATGTGCTGGCAGGCCAGGTGCAGGTGTTCATCACCACGCCCCCCTCCGTCATGCAGCATGTAGTCAGCGGCAAGCTCAAGGCCTTTGCCGTCACCGGCACCAAGCGCCACCCCGGCCTGCCCAATGTGCCCACCGTGGCCGAGGCTGGCATGCCCGACTTCAAGCTGGAAGCCTGGGTGGGCCTGTTCGCCCCGGCCGCCACGCCACCCGCTGTGGTCGCCAAGCTCACGGCCGATGTGAAGAAGGCGCTGGACATGCCCGAGACGCGCCAGCGCGCTGACGCTGCAGGCATCGAGCTGCGCTACCTGCCGCCCGACACCCTGGGTGAGCTGGTGAAGACCGAAACCGCCTACTGGGCCAAGACCATCAAGGCCGCAGGCATCAAGGCCGACTGACCGGCCCGCAACCCCCCCCTGCGCAACCCATTCCCAGCGCTGCGCGCGCCGGGCGGGCAGCGCTTTGCCCATCTATCCCTGAAAGACCATCATGCAACGCACCTACCGCATCGGGCAGATCGTGCCCAGCTCCAACACCACCATGGAGACCGAGATCCCGGCCATGCTGCGCGCCCGCGAGCAGATCTTGCCCGAGCGCTTCAGCTTCCACGCCAGCCGCATGCGCATGCAAAAGGTCACCAAGGAAGAGCTGGCCGCGATGGACCGCGACTCCGACCGCTGCGCGCTGGAACTGTCGGACGGCAGGATGGACGTGATGGGCTATGCCTGCCTGGTGGCCATCATGAGCATGGGCCTGGGCTACCACCGCGCGTCCGAAAAGCGGCTGCATGAGGTGACCGTGGCCAATGGCAAGCCCGCGCCGGTGGTGTCTAGCGCAGGCGCGCTGGTCGAAGGGCTCAAGGCCATGGGCGCCAAGAAGGTGTCGGTGCTCACGCCGTACATGAAGCCGCTCACGCAGCTGGTGGTGGACTACATCGAGCACGAAGGCATTGCCGTGCACGACAGCCTGTCGCTGGAAATTGCCGACAACCTGCAGGTGGGCGCGCAGGACCCGGCCGCACCAGCCGAACTGGTGCAGCGCCTGGACACCCGTGGCGTGGATGTGGTGGTGATCTCGGCCTGCGTGCAGATGCCCTCGCTGGCATCCGTGCCAATGGCGCAGGACCGGTTGGGCATTCCTGTCGTGTCCGCTGCAGCCTGCACGACCTGGGCCATGCTCAAGCGCCTGGGGCTGGAAACGCGGGTGCCCAACGCGGGCGCCCTGCTCTCTGGCGCCTACTGATCCCCAGGAGAACCCGCCTCGCCTTTGCCCAAGGCGGGCGGCAGACAGGCCAAAGGGCAAGGCCGGATAATGGCCCGATGCCCCGCTCCAGCCAACAACTCCATCCCCACCGCGAACCCGTCGCCACCCGCCCCGCGGCCACCGTGCTGCTGCTGCGCGATGTGCCTGACGGCGGCGGGCTCGAAGTCCTCATGACACGGCGCTCGGCCACGGCCAGTTTTGCGCCCGGTGCCTATGTGTTTCCCGGCGGGGGCATCGATGCGCTGGACGCTGCGCCCGCCACCCACGCGGCCGCCGACCGGCGCGCCACGCAGAGCGACCAGCACCTCACCCAGGCGATTGCAGCCATCCGCGAGAGTTTTGAAGAGCTGGGCGTGCTGCTGGCGCGCCATGCCGAAGGCCCCCGCCAGGGGCAGATGGCCGATGCGCAGGACATTGCCGCCATCGACCGCCACCAGCCCTTTGCCGCGCAGTGCGCCGCACGCGGACTGCGCCTGGCGGCCGACGGGGTCTACCTGCTGGCCCACTGGACGGCCGACCGCGACCTGGCACGCCGCTTTGAAGTGCCTTTTCTGGTGGCCCGCATGCCCGAGGGCCAGGAGCCCGTGGCCGACGAGGCCGAGCAGTTCGAGCCCGTGTGGGTGCGCCCGGCCGACGCGCTGGCGCGGCATGAGGCGGGGCAGTTCTTCATGATCTTCCCCACCATCCGCACGCTGCAGCGCCTGGCCCAATTTGCCAGTACCCAGGCCGTGCTGGATGCCGTGGCGCACGAGCAGCCCCTGTGGGTGAGCTGCCCGCGCGCAGGCCTGCTGGCGGGCAAGGAAGCGCGCTACATGGAAGACGACATGCCGTTTGGCGAGCTGGCGCTGGTCTGCCCCGACGGGCAGATCGTGCACCCGCTGGACTGGCAGACCGAGCGCCCCGTGCCCCTGCTGCGCAACGTGACGCGCCTGACCGCCCCCAACCCCGGCGTGATGACCGGCCCCGGCACCAACAGCTACCTGGTGGGCGACCCGGCCACGGGCTTCATCGCCATCGACCCCGGCCCGGCCGACGCCGAGCACCTGGACAAGCTCTGGCGCGCAGCGGGGGGCGACATCCGCATGATTGTGTGCACCCACTCGCACGCCGACCATTCCCCCGGCGCCGCACCGCTGCAGGCGATGTGCGTGCAGGCGGGCCGGGCGCGCCCGCCCGTTCTGGGCCTGCCGTCCGCCCCCACGGCCCGCGCGGCCAGCCAGTTCACCCCCGACCGGGCGCTACAAAATAATGAGCTGCTTGTGCTGGAAGGACTGGCACCTGAGGGCAAAATCACCCATACCCTGCAGGTCATCCACACCCCGGGCCATGCGGCCAACCACCTGTGCCTGCTGCTGGTGGAAGACGCGCTGCTGTTCAGCGGCGACCACATCCTGAACGGCAGCACCACCGTGATCGACCCGCCCGACGGCAACATGGCCGACTACCTGGATTCGCTGGACCGGCTGCATGCCGTGTGCGCCGAGCATGGCGTGGAGTTCATCCTGCCCGCGCATGGCTACGTTCTGGGGGGCCCTGTCCTTGGTGCCCGCAATGCCATCGCCAAGCTCAAGGCCCACCGCCTGGCACGCGAGGCCAAGGTGCTGGCCGCCATGCAGGCCCTGCCCGAAGGCAGCATGGACGACTGGGTGCGCCATGCGTACGACGACGTGCCGCCGCGCATGTGGCCGGTGGCCCAGCGCTCGCTGCTGGCGCATGTGGAGCGCATCCGCTCGCTGCAACCCGGCAACAACTGAGCCACAAGAACCTCAAGACCGCCTTCATATTCAATGACCGAGAAGAACCCCGACCCCACCCACATCCGCCTGGCCAAACGTGTGGCCGAACAACTGAACTGCTCGCGCAGCACGGCCGAGCAATTCATCGAGGGCGGCTTTGTGAGCGTGGACGGCCGTGTGGAAGAAGCCCCCGGCGCCCGCGTGCGCCCCGATCAGGCGGTGGCTGTGGCGCCCGATGCCAGCCTGCTGGCGCTGACCCCGGTCACCTTGCTGCTGCACAAGCCCGCAGGGGTTTGAAGCCGGCCTGGGCCTGCCAGGCGCCCCCACAGGGCAAGCGGCCCATGCCAGCCGCAGCCAGGGAGCGCCACAGGCACTCACGCTGCTCAACGCCGCATCGCACCTGCCCGAAGATGCCTCGGGCATCCGCGTGCTGCAGCGCCACTTCAGGCAGCTCGAATGCTTCACGCCCCTGCCCACCGAAGCCAGCGGGCTGGTGGTCTACACCCAGGACAAGCGCATCGCGCGCAAGCTGGCCGAAGACATCGAGGTGCTGGAGCAGGAATGCATCGTCGAGGTCAAGGGCGACATCACGCCGGGTGGTCTGCAGCGCCTGTGCCATGGCCTCACGTTCAATGGCCGCCCCCTGCCCCCCATCAAGGTGAGCTGGCAGAACGAAACCCGGCTGCGCTTTGCGCTCAAGGGCATCCGCCCCGGCCAGATCCCGGCCATGTGCGAGGCCGTGGGCCTGACGGTGGTGGGCATCAAGCGCATCCGCATCGGCCGCGTGCCCCTGGCCAAGGTGCCCGAGGGACAGTGGCGCTACCTGCAGCCGTGGGAGAAGTTCTGACGCGTCCTCCGCCGCGCTGCCCCCTGCCTGCCAGCCCGCGGATCGCGGCACACATATGCTCCTGAATGCATAGCTATCAGCGCTTTAAAAACAAGCACCTCAGACCCTTTTGACTTGAATTTCCAGGACCCGAGCCGCTGCTACACTGCGCAGCACTCTGGAGGGAGTTCATGCACACCAATCCATCGTCAGGCAGCGCAGCGGGGCCGATGTCCACCTTCATGCCCATGCACATCGACGCCCACCCGCTGGAGTTCACGGGCAGCGGTGGCGAGTATTTCCGGGTATGGATCGTCAACGTGCTGCTGTCCATCGTCACGCTGGGCATCTACACCCCCTGGGCACGTCGCCGCACCGCCCAGTATTTCTACGGCCACACCCTGGTGGCTGGCAGCCCCCTCGAATTCACCGCGCAGCAGCGCAAGATGGTGATGGGCTTTGTGCTGCTGATGCTGCTGACCATTGCCTACAACCTGGCCGCCAACACCGGGCAGGATACGGCCGTGGGCCTGTTCCTGCTGGCCGGCGCGGCGCTTGCGCCTTTCCTCTGGGCCAGCGCCATGCGGTTTCGCCTGGGGGCCACGCGCTGGCGCGGGCTGCGGCTGCAGTTCGCTGCGAGCTGGAAAGAGGTCTACCTTGCCAGCTGGCCCGTGTTTGCACTGGCGCTGGTGTGGTTCGGCGTGTTCTATGGCCTGCAGCTGCTATCGCCCGACCTGGCCCAGGCGCTGGAGACCATCGAGGAAGAAGGCAAGAAGCAACCCATGCCCCCGTTCACGCCTGCCATGGGCGGCCTGGTGCTGCTGGGCCTGGTGCTGTCCGTGCTCTGCGTGATCCGCACCGAGTACAACTTCAAGAGCCTCCTGGTGCTCAAGGCCCAGGTGGGCGCCGAAAAAGGCCGCTGGAAGCCCGTGTACATGGACTTCGTCAAGGTGTGGCTGGCCACCGTGGCCGTTTTCATTCTGTGCGTGGTGGGTTTCTCGGCGCTGATCGGCATCCTGGCGGGCAGCTCCATCGCCCTGGTGGCCAGCCAGAGCAACCGGCTGGGCGTGTGGATGTTCGTAGTGATCATCCTGTCCATCATCGCGGGCATCTTCATGCTGATCCTGGCGTCGGCCCCCGCCCGGGCATACCGCGAGGCGCGCATGTTCCAGCTGATGTGGAACAACATCGGCGTGAGCCACGTGGCCCGGTTCAAATGCCGCCTCAGCAGCGGCCGCTACGTGAGGCTGCGCATCCAGAACATGCTGCTCACCCTGCTGACGCTGGGGCTGTACCGCCCGTTTGCGCGGGTCAGCGAATACCGCATGAAGGTCGAGTCGGTCACCCTGCACGTCAAGGGCGGCGTGGAACAGGTGGCCGGCGCCATGGTGCGCCAGCAGCAGGGTGGCCTGGGCGATGCGCTGGCCGACGCTGCGGGCCTGGACCTCATCGGTTGAGCATGCCCGAGCACACCGCCCTGCTCCCCGGGCGCTGGTTTGACGGCCAGAGCAGCAAGGCCCGGCCCGTGGTGGTGAGCCTGCGGCCCACGCCCCAAGGCCCATCGCTGGTGCTGCACCCGCTCTCGCAGCCCGGGGCCGAACCCTTGGTCCTTGCCTGGAAACAGGTGGGCTGGCCCGAGGCCTGGAACGAGCGCAAACCGCAGCCCCGCGTGGTCGTCGATCTGCGCGACCATGGCAGCGTGGAGATCGATGCCGTGGCCGAATGGCGCGCGGCCCTGGCCGCTGCGGGCGAGCGCCCCGGCATCGCGCAACGCATGCAGACCCGCTGGCCCGTGCTGCTGGGCGCGACGGCTGCGGCTGTGATCGGCCTCACGCTGTTCTACCGCTACGGCACGCCCTGGGCGGCCACGCAGCTCACGCGGTTTGTGCCCCTGGGCTGGGAGACCAGCGTGGCCGAGAACGTGCTCCGGCAGCTGGACAACGGCACCCTGAAGCCCAGCAAGCTGCCTTCGGCCCGGCAGGAGCAGCTCAAGGCGCGCTTTGACGCCCTGGTGCAGCACACACCCCCCGGACTGCAGCGCTATGCCGGCTACCGGCCACCGCTGTCGCTGGAGTTCCGGTCCGGCATGGGCGCCAATGCCTTTGCCCTGCCCGGCGGCAAGATCGTGATGACCGATGGCATCGTGAAGGCAGCCGCTGAAAAGGGCCTGGATGACAACGCCCTGGTGGGCGTGCTGGCCCACGAAGTCGGGCACGTGGTGCAGCGCCACACCACGCGCATGGTGGTGCAGCAGGGCGTGCTCAGCATGGGCCTGGGGCTGGCACTGGGCGACGTGTCGGGCGTCGTCTCTACCGGCGCGTCCTTGCTCACCGGCCTGGCCTACAGCCGCAGCCACGAGCGTGAGGCCGACTGCCATGCCATTGCCGTCATGCGCCACGCCGCACTGCCCACCGCGCCCATGGGCCAGCTGCTGCTGGCGATTGCGCGCGATGAGGACCACGAAGCCACCGAGAAACAGGACCCGGGCGAAGGCCCTGCCGCGAGCGCATCCACGCCGTCATCCCGCGCCAATGCGCCCGACAACACAGCCCGCAAGCGCAACACCGCCCAGGATGCCGCATCGCACCCCGTCTGGTCGCTGCTGAGCAGCCACCCGGACACGGTGGAGCGGGCAACCGGGCTGGAGCGGGGACAGGCACCCCATTGCCCGAAAAGCTGAGCGCTGCGGCGCGACGGGCTGGTGCGCCCACCACGCAACCCTGTGCGGGCGGGGGTGAAAATAAAGTGTGAAGCGCGCCGATAAGCCGGATTCTGTGCACCACGGTTGCCCGCAGTGTGACCGCCATTAATCTGGGCCGGGTGTCGCCACCACGGCTCGGTGCTACCTACCCGCCAGCTCTGCGGAACCACATCAACGCTGGCCTACTTGGTATTGCTGCGCGTAGAGATTGCCCGTTTCACCCCGAGCGGGCTTGCCCGCTCGGGGTGGCTGTTCGGACCCGGCTTTCGCCGGGTTCGGACAGCTCTCGCTGTCCTCTCGCCAGCTTGCGCTGGCGCCTCGCAGAACACTCCGTGGCAGGTAGTTTCCACCCGGACTCGTCTCTGTTGCTCTGATC
>DATLGV010000796.1:0-1569 GCA_035540275.1 Acidovorax sp.
GACGTGCTGCTGCTGGACGAGCCCACCGCCAGCCTCGACCCCCATGCCAAGCGCGAGGTCGAGGCCCTGATGGCCGACTTTGCAGCCAGCCACGGCGCTGCCGGCCCGGCGCACCCCGTGACCATGGTGTTCAGCAGCCACAACCTGGGTCAGGTCAAGCGCCTGGCCAGCCGCGTGATCTATATGGAGCACGGCCGCCTGGTGGCGGACTTGCCGGTGCACGATTTTTTCAACGGCCCTTTGCCAGAGGCCGCCCGTTTGTTTGTCAAAGGAGAGCTTGTATGACGAGTTTCAAGTCTTTTCGTGCGGTAGCGCTAGTGTCCAAAGCGGTAGCAGCTATCGTTTTGGTAGCGTCTGGTTCTGCGTTTGCGCAGAGCATCACCATGGCGTCCACCACCTCCACCGAGCAGTCGGGCCTGTTTGGCTACCTGCTGCCGGCGTTCAAGAAGGCCAGTGGCCTGGACATCAAGGTGGTGGCGCTGGGCACCGGGCAGGCCCTCGACATGGCGCGCCGGGGCGACGCCGATGTGCTGTTCGTGCACGACCAGGTGGCCGAAGAAAGGTTTGTGGCCGATGGCTGGGGCGTGAAGCGCTACCCTGTGATGTACAACGACTTCATCCTCATCGGCCCCAAGAACGACCCGGCCGGCACCCAAGGCAAGGACATCGTGCAGGCGCTGCAGAAGCTGGCAGCCACCAACGGCAACTTCATCTCGCGCGGCGACAAGAGCGGCACCCACGCGGCCGAGCTGCGGTACTGGAAGCTCGCCGGTGCCGAGGCTGCCAAGGGCGGCGGCTACAAGGAATGCGGCTGCGGCATGGGCCCGGCGCTCAACATTGCGGCATCGAGCGGCGCCTATGTGCTGGCCGACCGAGGCACCTGGCTCAACTTCAAGAACCGCGCGGACCTGGCCATCCTGGTGGAGGGCGACACCAAGCTCTTCAACCAGTACGGCGTGATGGTCGTGAACCCCGCCAAGCACCCGCATGTGAAGTCGCAGGACGCGCAGAAGTTTGTGGACTGGGTGGTGTCGCCCGCCGGCCAGCAGGCGATTGCGGGCTACAGGATCGGCGGCGAGCAGCTGTTTTTTCCCAACGCAGTCCGATAACCCGTTGGGGAGCGGGGTGCGCGGCAGGCCGGGTTAATCGTCGTCCCGGTGGTGAGAGCTGCGCCAGATGGCCCGCACCAGCCACAGGCCGCACACCACCGCGCCGAAGAACCCCAGGAAGCCAAACGCGGGCAGGCCGAACAGCGTAGGTCCGCCCTTCACCGTCATCACGATGGACGAGCCGATGATCAGCGCTGCGATCACCAGCGCCATGGCCAGCCGGTTGGCCGACCGGTCGATCTGGTCGCCCACGCGCTTGAGGTGCGCCAGCTCGATGCCCACCTGCAGGTGCCCGCGCCGCGCGTTGCGCAGCAGCCGCCCGATGTCCTCCGGCAACTGCTCGACCGTGGCCAGCACGCGCCGCAAGGTGCCCCAGGCACGCCCGGCCAGCACTTTGGGCTCATAGCGTGCGCGCACCACCTGCTTGAGCAGCGGCAGGGCTTCCGTCGCCATGTGGAAC
>DATLGV010000797.1:0-6403 GCA_035540275.1 Acidovorax sp.
CCGTGATCTCGATGGGGTTGCCTCCGCCCCGGCCGCGCAGCGAGTAGATGCCCCAGGCCGCCCCCGCCGCCAGCATCAGCGCGGCACCGGCCACCGGGGGCGCCGACATGCCAGGCATGAGCAGGCCCGCCAGGCCGCCGAAGGCCAGCCCCATGCCCCCCAGTTGCGCGGGTGCCAGGCGTTCGCCTTTCAGCCACGCATGGCCGATCATCGTGGCCTGCACGGCGCCAAACAGCAGCAGCGCGCCGGTGGCGGCCGGCAGGCTCAGGTAGGCGTACGAAAAACCTGCGGCATACACAAACAGCGCCAGGGCAGACAGCCAGTTGCCGGCCCGCCAGGCCTGCTTGCGGCGCAGCGCCACCAGCAGCCACAGCGCGACGGCCCCTGCGACCAGGCGGACCGTGGTGAAGGTGGCCGCGTCGATCGGTGTGTGTTTGAGCGCCGCGCGGCACAGCAAGGAGTTGCCCGCAAAGGCGAGCATGGCCAGCACGGTCAGGGCGGCGAGGCGCGTGGGGGACATGGTGTCTGTTCACCTGCGAGATCGTCAACAGGCTCGAAGGCCCATCATCGCGCATTGCCCCCCGTTCTGTCGATGCCGGCGCGCACGGCAGCGCCGGGTGTCTTCACGCCTGCTCAGGCCTTCTTCAGGAACTCCGACTTCAGCAGCATGCTGCCCAGGTCCGTCTTGCAGTCCACGTTGTGGCCGTCGGCGCCATCCACCAGGCGGATGCTCTTGATCTTGGTGCCCTTCTTGAGCGTGGACGACGAGCCCTTGACCTTGAGGTCTTTCACCAGGATCACCGCATCGCCATCGGCCAGCGGGTTGCCATTCGCATCGCGCACGATGCCGTCGCCGGCTTCTGCGGCATCGGTGTCGGTGGCTTCCGCCACCTGCGGCCATTCAAACGCGCAGTCGGGGCACACGTAGTTGCTGCCATCGGGGTAGGTGTTCTCCTGGCCACATTGGGGGCAGGCAGGCACGGTGTGGGGCATGGGGGTCCTCTCTGGGGTTGTTGTAGTGGTTATGAAATCGAAGGGGGCAAAGTATCACCGCTTCACAGTGGCGCACGTTGCTCCAGCGCAAACGGTGGCAGCCCCTTGAGCAGGCGCTGCCCGTAGCTGGTGCGCGTCAGGCGCTTGTCGTAGCAGTACACGTGCGCCATGTCTTCTTCGGTGCGAATGGCGCGGCCCACCCACTGCGCCAGGCGGATGGCGGTGGCGGGCACCACCAGCTCGCTGAAGGGGTCGCGGCCCACGGCGCGCAGCCACTCGGCGCGGGCTTCGCCCACCGGGTCGTCGGGGGGGGCAAAGGGCAGCTTGGTGATGAAGACCGATTCGCACAGCCGCCCGGGCAAATCCAGCCCCTCGCCAAACGACTGCATGCCGAAGATGACGGAGGGTTCGCCGCTGTCCACGCGCTCGCGGTGGCGCTTGAGCAGCTGCGTGCGCGGCAGTGCGTTCTGCACCAGCACCACGCTGCGCATGGCGGTGGGCAGCGCGTCCACGGCCTGGCGCATCTGCTCGCGCGAGGTGAACAGCACCAGCGCGCCGTATTCCACGCGCGCAATGTCGTGCAGCAGCGCATCGACCATTTCGGCAGTGAACTGCGCGGCGTTCTTGGGGTCGGCCCGCGTCTCGGCCGCAATCAGCGTACCCTGCGCGGCGTAGTTGAAGGGGCTGGGCACTTCGAGCGTGGTGGCCGCTTCGTCGCCATGCAGCCCGGCCTCGCGCAAGAAGAAGTCAAAGTGCCCGCAACTGGTGAGCGTGGCCGATGTCAGCACCGCGCCGCGCACCGCGCTCCACAGGTGGTTGCGCAGCGTGGTGCCGGGCAGGATGGGGCTGGCGTGCGCCTTGACCACGATGAAGTCGCCATCCACCTCCAGCGTGAACCACTTGGCGGCGGGCACAGCGCCCTCGGGCGCGTCTTGCAGCAGCAACTGCGCGGTGGCGTGCAGCTCCTCCAGGCGCGGCGCCAGCATGCCGATCTGCGCATACAGCGTGGACAGCCGCTTGGCTTCGTCGGGCTTGTCGCGCATCTCGGCGCGCAGGGCTTTGCTGATGGCGCGCAGAGCGTCGAGAAAGCCCTCGGCGCTCGCAGCCAGCAGGCCCAGCGGGGCAATCAACTGCTCGGGCAATTCGCCCCGTGGCACACGCACGCGCGCCGGGCCCCAGGCGCTGGGCTGGCGCAGGGGATTCTCTGCACGAATCCTCGCGCCGTGGGCATCTGCGGGCTCGGGCGGTCTGCCGCGTTGCAAATGCTCGCCATAGCGCCCGCTATGGCTGTGCTTTGCGCCTTGCAGCCCATCCCGATCCGCAGCGCCCACTTGCCGCTCGATTCGTCCAGAGAATCCCTTGAGCTGCTCGCCATACACATCCATCACGATGCGCGCCAGGTCCTGCAGCGTCTGCCGCAGCTGGGCTGCGTGTTTTGGGATGTCGGCAATCTCCTCCACCTCCAGCAGCGCGCCAATGCGCAAGCCCCGGCTGGAAAGCCGCTCGATCCAGGTGATGCGCGACAGGTCCATGCTGCAGGCGAACTGCTGCAGCGCGGTGGCGGGCAGGTGGTGGGCTTCGTCCAGCACCAAGAGGCAGTTGTCCAGCTCGGGCAGCACGCGCGCGCCCAGTGATGACAGCAGCAGATCGTGGTTGGCCACGATCACCTGCGCACCCACCAGCTCCTTGCGCTTGTCGTAATAGGTGCACTGGCTGAAGGCCGGGCAGTGCTTGCCGGTGCATGAGGCACCCTCGGCCGCCACGGGGCTCCACACCTCGGGCTCGGGCGGCGTATCGAGGCTGTCGCGGTCGCCATCCCAGGCGCCTTTCGACAAGGTTTGCGCCATCGTCGAATAGAACTGGATGCGCGCCTCGGTCTCGTGCCGGGGGCGCTTGGCGCGGGCGGCGGCTTCTTCTTCGGCAAACAGGTCGTCGTCGGCCTCTTCTTCCGCCTCGCCCGTGCCCGCCAGGCGGTCCAGCTTGAGCTTGCACACATAGCGCCCCCGCCCCTTGGCCAGCGCAAATCTGAAGGGCTGCGGCATCAGCGCGGCCAGCGCGGGCAGGTCCTTGTTCACCAGCTGCTCCTGCAGCGCCACCGTGGCCGTGGAGATCAACACCCGCGTGCCGCGCGACAGCGCCAGCGCGATGGCGGGCGCGCAGTACGCCAGCGACTTGCCCACGCCCGTGCCCGCCTGGATGACGGCAATGGAGCGCGTGGGCGCGTCTTCACCGCTTTCTTCATCCACCTTGCCCAGCGTGGCACTGCTGAATGTGCGCGCCACCTGCTGCGCCATCAGCCGCTGGCCAGCGCGGCTGCGGAAACCTTCGGTGGCCTGCACCACCGCATCGAAAGATTCAAGGGCCTGCGCGGCCCATACCTGTTGAGACATACAGTAGTGTCGCATGGCTTGGAGGGCCCACCGCTCCCAGGGCTTGTGCACGCCGTCGTCTCCCTCGCCCGTCGGATAGATGGCCTGTGGGCCTACAGGGCTGCCAAGTGGGGCTTTCTACGATGAGGCGGACCGAACAAGCTGTTGTCCCAACCCAGGAGACCCCATGACCCGCCATACACACCCCGACGAGCCCATACCGGCACCTACCGGACCAGAACCTTCAGTGGACACCACCAAGCGCGAAGCCCCCGGACCCAACACACAGGGGCCGGTGAAGGCGGGGCGGTCTGCCGCGAAGGAAGAAAAGCCCAAGCTACCCCATGAGCGTGACGAGTCCGTGGATATGACCCATGGCACACCGGACGCGCACATCGAGCAGGCCTACCGTGATGTACAGCGGGGCCTGCAAGACACGGACCGGGGGCCGCCGGCCGACAAGGCTTACCAGAAGCAAAAACGTTGATCGCTTTGTGCATGCTTCGCTATTGATAGCGAGCAGCGCTTATACAGAAAGCGCTAGCGGCCATTTTCTTTGAAAGCGACTGCTGCGTTCATCCCCGCTCGCGCAGCGCCCGCTCAATGCGGCCCTGCCGCACCGTCGTCTTGGGCACCTTGAACGGGAACCACATGCGCACGTCTTCTTCCAGACCGATGCCGTGCATGTAGTTGTAGATGGCCTTCTTCAGGCCCGCGCCCAGAGCGTCGTGGTCCACGCCCGTGGGGTCGATGAAGGCCACGTCGTTCTTGGCGAATGCGCCAGGCGGCAGGGGCGCCAGGGTCACGCCGTATTCCTCGGGGTTCTTGCCCACGGGTGAATGCACGGTGCAGGCAAAGCGGTGGAAGAAGCCGCTCTGGATGCAGCCGTTGGCAAACAGCTGGCGCACGTATTCGAGCGCGTCCACCGTGTCCTGCACCGTCTGGGTGGGAAAGCCGTACATCAGGTACGCATGCACCAGGATGCCCGCGTCGCTGAAGGCCTTGGTGACGCGCGCCACCTGGTCTACAGACACGCCTTTTTTCATGAGGTTGAGCAGCCGGTCTGACGCGACCTCCAGCCCGCCCGAGATGGCGATGCAGCCGCTGTCGGCCAGCAGCTCGGCCAGGTCCGGGGTGAAGGTTTTTTCAAACCGCACATTGCCCCACCAGCTGATGCCGGCGTTGCGCGCAATCAGCTCCGTGGCCAGCGCCTTCAGGGCCTTGGGCGGCGCGGCCTCGTCCACAAAGTGAAAGCCCGTCTGCCCCGTCTCGCGCACGATCTGCTCGATGCGGTCGGCCAGCACGGCGGCGCTCGCGCCCTCGTAGCGGCTGATGTAGTCCAGGCTCACGTCGCAGAAGCTGCACTTCTTCCAGTAGCAGCCGTTCGCCACCGTCAGCTTGTTCCAGCGCCCGTCGCTCCACAGCCGGTGCATGGGGTTGAGCATGTCCAGCAGCGACAGGTAGCGGTCCAGCGGCAGGCCATCCCAGGTGGGGGTGCCCACCTCGGCGAAGGCGATGTCGGCTTCCATCATGTTGATGTACTGCACCGCGCCATCGTCACCACGCACGAAGGTACGCACCAAGCGCTGGCGGCCGCGTTCACCGCGCAGGTGTTCCAGCAGCGCCAGCAGCGGGCGCTCGCCCGCGTCCAGCGTCACGTAGTCGAAGAAGTCGAACACACGCGGGTCGGCCAGCTCGCGCAGCTCGGTGTTCACAAAGCCGCCGCCCAGCACGGTGGCGATGTGCGGGTGCCGCGCCTTGATGGCCTGCGCAATGCGGAACGCCGCATACACGGACCCGGGGAAGGGGACGGACAGCAGCACCACGGTGGGCTGGTGCTTGGCAATGGCCTCGTGCGTGAGCTGCTCCAGCAGCTCGTCGACCAGCGTGGGCGGTGCAGCCAGTGCGTTGGCCAGCGGGTCGAACGTGGGTTGGCTGCCTGCCAGCGATTCGGCATAGCGCACGAACTCGAAGCGCTCGTCCACCGCATCGCGCAGCACATCGGCCAGGTCGTTCAGGTACAGCGTGGCCAGGTGCTTGGCCTTGTCGGTCAGGCCCAGGGCGCCAAAGGCCCAGCCCAGCGGGTCGCCACCCTCATCGTCCACGTACACATCCAGCGTGGCAAAGCGCGGGCCTTCGGGCAGGTAGTGGCGGCCCACGATGCGGTGCGCCAGCGTGCTGTCGCGCCCCTGCAAAAAGGCGATGGCGGGGCCGATGGTGGCGAGGTAGCGGTCCTTCTGCGCCGCAAAACTTTGCACGGCAGGGCTCTGCTTTTTGGCGGGCAGGGCTTCCACCTTGGCGGCCACGGCGCGCAGCCCTTCGGGCGAGAGCAGTTGCAGCACCAGTGCCAGCGCCAGGTCTTCCTGCACCGCCGCGACCCCGCGCGAGCGCAGAAAGCCCGTGAGGTAGGCGGTGGAGGGGTACGGCGTGTTCAGCTGCGTCATCGGGGGGATGACGGAGAGCACGCGCTGGGCGGTTGAAGCGGGGGCGACGGCAGACATGGTGAAAACGGGCAATGGGGCGATGCGGTGCCGCCGCCGAGGTCGTGGAACCTCCGATTATCCCGGCCCGGCTTTATCCCTGGTAGTTGTTCTTCACCCGCACATAGTGCTCGGCCGAATATTTGAGGTATGCGATTTCCGCATCGGTGAGCGCGCGCTGGCGCACCGCAGGGCGGCCGATGTAGAGGTAGCCGCTCTCCAGCACCTTGCCGGGCGAGACCAGGCTGCCCGCGCCCAGCATCACGCGGTCTTCGATGATGGCGTCATCCATCACGATGGAGCCCATGCCGATGAGGCATTCGTTGCCGATGCGACAGCCGTGCAGGATCACCGAGTGGCCCACCGTCACATAGTCGCCGATGACGAGTGGCGAGCCCTCGGGCTTGCTGGCATTGCGGTGCGATACGTGGCCCATGGTCAGGTCCTGCACGTTGCTGTACGCGCCCACGGTGATGCGGTTCACGTCGCCGCGCAGCACGGCGTTGCACCACACCGAGCTGTCGCGGCCCAGGGTGACGTCGCCGATGACCTGGGCAGAGT
>DATLGV010000798.1:0-1602 GCA_035540275.1 Acidovorax sp.
GGCCGGGGGAGAGGCAGTCTCAGGGGGCAGGAGGTGCCAGGGGCACGCGCACCTGGCGGGGCCCCTGGGGCGGCTTTGGAAAGCCGTTGAGTGCCGCGTCGAACAGCACGCCATAGACGGCCGGGTCGCTCACCCACACATCTTCGTGCACCGCCGAGGTTTCGTACACCACGGCCTGAGTGCCGGCATCGCGCATCACGATGCTGACCGCGCGGCGGTGCAGGGGCGTGGGTTCGCCAAAGCGCCACAGGCCATGCACGCCCCAGCCCCGCCCATACCAGCCGCCCATGCCCCAGGGGCCGGCGCCGTAGGCGCCGTAGGGCCGGAACGGGTCATAGCGCGGCACGGCATCGGCCTGCACGCCCAGCTGCACCAGCAGGCGGGGCGCGGCATCGTCACGCTGCAGGCCTGCGCGGGCCAGGGCCTGTTCGGCCAGCGTGGCAATGGCGTCAAACGATGGGGTTTGCTGTGACGGCAGGCGATCGATGCGGTAGGTGGCAGGGGCAGGCGCGGCCGCCAGGGTCGAGAAGCTCTGCACCTGGCCTTCGACCACGCGCGTGGTGCTGCAGCCCGCGAGCAGGGCGGCGGTCAGGGCCAAAGCAAGGGCGGGAATCCATCGGCGTTGTGTCATGGACCGGGTCTCCAGAAAGCGTGATCTCCACAAAGGCAGGATCTTCGATCCCTGCAGTTCACGACAGTTGCACCACCTGCACGCCAGGCAGTGAGGGCGATGGCGCCGCAAACTCTTCCTTGTCGAACGCCTTGTCGCCGTCTTCGCTGGCGATGCCCGTGGCCTTGGCGTTCTTGAAGTCGTACAGGCTGCCGTCCAGCAGGTGCGAGGGCACCACGTTCTGCAGAGCGTTGAACATGTTCTCCACGCGGCCGGGGAAGCGCTTTTCCCATTCGCGCAGCATCTCGCCCACCTGCTTGCGCTGCAGGTTTTCCTGGCTGCCGCACAGGTTGCACGGGATGATGGGGAAGTTGCGGTGCGCGGCCCAGCGGGCGGTGTCCTTCTCGGCCACGTAGGCCAGCGGGCGGATCACCACATGCTTGCCGTCGTCGCTCACCAGCTTGGGCGGCATGCTCTTCATCTTGCCGCCAAAGAACATGTTGAGCAACAGCGTCTGCAAAATGTCGTCGCGGTGGTGGCCCAGCGCGATCTTGGTGCAGCCCAGCTCATCAGCCACGCGGTACAGAATGCCTCGGCGCAGGCGGCTGCACAGGCTGCAGGTGGTCTTGCCCTCGGGGATGAGCTTCTTGACGATGCTGTAGGTGTCTTCGTTCTCGATGTGGAAGGGCACGCCAGTGCTGGCCAGGTACTCGGGCAGCACATGCTCAGGAAAGCCCGGCTGCTTCTGGTCCAGGTTCACCGCCACCAGGTCAAAGTGGATGGGCGCGCGGGCCTTGAGCTTGAGCAGGATATCGAGCAGCGCATAGCTGTCCTTGCCGCCGGACATGCACACCATCACCTTGTCGCCTTCTTCGATCATGTTGAAGTCGACGATGGCCTTGCCGACTTCGCGGCACAGGCGCTTTTCGAGCTTGTGGGTTTCGCGTTCGATCTTCATGCGGGCGGCGCCGCTGGCGGCGGCCTCTGCAGGC
>DATLGV010000799.1:0-4061 GCA_035540275.1 Acidovorax sp.
AAACCGCCCCAAGCTTCGACAGATAAACCTGTGGCGGCCACCTTAGAGCAGGCTGCCCCCGCCCCGTCCGCTGCCGCCCACCCGCTGCGCACCACCGTGCTGCTGTCGTTGGTGTTTGCCGTCACCTGGTTCACCAGCACCGCCATGGCGGCCCACCTGCCACGCCTGTTGCAGGCCAGCGGCACATCGCTGCAGGCGGCTGTGGCTATGGCCGCGCTGGTGGGCCCGGCCCAGGTGGCAGCGCGCTTGCTGGAGTTTGGCTTGCTGCGCCGCCTGCACCCCTTGCTGTCGGCCCAGCTGGCTGCGGCCGCACACCCCGTGGGCGCGGGGCTGCTGATGCTGCTGGGCGGGCCTGCGGCGGCGGTGTTCACCCTGCTGCATGGCGCGGGCAACGGCATCCTGACCATTGCCAAAGGCACGCTGCCGCTGGTGCTGTTTGGCCCTGCAGGCTACGGCGCGCGCCAGGGCCTGATGATGGTGCCCGCCCGCGTGGCGCAGGCCTTTGCACCCGTGCTGTTTGGCATGGCGCTGGACCGCGCGGGCGCCGCCGCCCTGTGGCTCACCACGTTGCTGGGCCTGGCTGCATTGGCAGCGCTGTGGCTGCTGCGGCCTGTGTCGCGGGCCTGAACGAGCTGTCGATCCCTCGGTCAGCCGCGCGGCAACACAAACGCCTTGCGCGCCGCCAGCGCTGCGGGGCGCGAATGGCAGCCTTCCAGGTGGTCATTCACCAGCCCCATGGCCTGCATGAAGGCGTACACCGTGGTCGGCCCCACAAAGCTCCAGCCCCGTTTTTTCAGGTCCTTGGACATGGCCACCGATGCGGCTGACGTGGACAGGGTACGCGCCACTTCGCGCGTGAGGCGCTCGGGCCGGTCTGCAGCAGCAGGCTCGTAGCGCCAGGCGTAGTGCGCCAGCGAGCCGAACTCGCGCTTGAGCTCCAGCACGCGGCGCGCGTTGTTGATGGTGGACTCGATCTTGCCCCGGTGGCGCACGATGGCCGCGTACTGCACCAGGCGCTCGACCTCGGCCGGGCCAAAGGCTGCGACCTGCTCGGCGTCGAAGTTCGCGAACGCCGCGCGAAACCCCTCGCGCTTGTTCAGGATGGTGAGCCAGCTCAGGCCCGACTGAAAACCCTCCAGGCAGATCTTCTCGAACAGCCTGCGGTCGTCCGCCACCGGAAAGCCCCACTCGGTATCGTGGTAGTGGCGGTACAGCGGCGTGGCCTGGCACCAGGTGCAGCGCGGGCACGCGGCCTCATCGGCGAACAGGCCGTCGGCCAGCGCGGGTGGGCGAGCAGGATCGTGAGCAGTCGGAGGGGTCATGCGCGGCATTCTAGAAACCACCACAGCCAGGCTGCTGACAGGGCAAACGCAAAGGGCCCGATCTGCCCATAAACTGCGCTGCATGCGCGAGCCACTTTCCCGCCTGCGGGCCACTTTCAGCCTGATGTTTTGCCTGGGGCTGGGCGGCTGCGCCAGCACCACCGGCCCCTCCAACGCATGGGGCTACTACTGGCAGTCGCTGCGCGGGCACCTGCAGATCATGCATGCCGCAGAACCGATTGACGACTGGGTGGCGCGCAAGGACATCCCGCCTGCCCTGCGCGAGCGGCTGCAGCTCGCGCAACGTGCGCGGGCCTTTGCGGTCACGGAACTCGGCCTGCCCGACAACGCCAGCTACCGCCGCTATGCCGACCTGAAGCGCTCCTCCGCCGTGTGGAACGTGGTCGCCGCCCCGCCCTATTCGCTGACGCTGCACACCTGGTGCTTTCCGGTGACGGGCTGCATTGGCTACCGGGGCTATTTCACCGAGGCGGGGGCGCAGGCCGAGGCCGCCGAACTGGCCGCACAGGGCCTGGAGGTGGAGGTGTACGGCGTGCCCGCGTACTCCACACTGGGCTACATGAACTGGGCGGGCGGCGACCCGCTGCTGTCCACCTTCATCGCCTGGCCCGAGGGCGACTTTGTGCGCCTGCTGTTCCACGAGCTGGCGCACCAGGTGGTCTATGCCCAAAACGACACCCTGTTCAACGAGTCTTTTGCCACGGCGGTGGAGCGCATCGGCGTGGCGCAGTGGCTGGCCACGCAGTCCACTCCCGCCGCGCGCGAGGCCTATGCCACCAGCGAGGCGCGGCGCAGCGCTTTTCGCGCGCTCACCCGCGCCACACGCGCACGGCTGGCCGCCATCTATGAGCAAAAAGAGCTTCAAGCGCTAGCAGATCATTCCTTGAACGCTATGAAATCAGAAGCAATGAAGGCTTTTCGCGACGACTATGCCGCGCTGCGCGCACGCTGGCTGCAAGCACCCGGCGGCACCGCGCCCCAGGCCACCACCGCCCAGGTCGCTGGCTACGACCGCTGGGTGGCCCACGCCAACAACGCCAGTTTTGCGGCCCAGGCTGCCTACGACGAACTGGTGCCCGCGTTCGAGGCCTTGTTTGAACGCGAGGGCCGCAACTGGCCCCGGTTTTATGATGCCGTACGACAACTGACGCAGCAGCCCCTGCCCGCGCGGCACGAGGCGCTGCGCGCCCTTTGACCTGCCCCCACACACCTCAAGGAGACAGCCGGTGCCTGACATTCATATCCACCGCGAACACCACCTGGGTTTCCAGGAAGCCCGCAAGGTCGCCTTCTCCTGGGCCGAGAAGGCCGAAGAAAAATTCGACATGGAATGCACCTACGAAGAGGGCGACAAGGAAGACCTGCTCACCTTCACCCGCACCGGCGTCAAAGGCACGCTGCTGGTGGATGCCCACCAGTTCGAGATGAAAGCCCAACTGGGCTTTTTGCTGGGCGCCTTCAAGGACCGCATCGAGGCCGAGATTGCCGATCAGCTGGACGCGCTGCTCAACGCACCGCACCCCGGCACCAAAAAGCCCGCAGCCGCCAAGAAGAAGCACGCGGCAGACGCGGATGCCGGCAAGCCAGCCCCCAAGGCAGCGGCCAAGCCCGCCGCCAAGGCCAAGAAGGCCTGACCGTCCGGGGCCGCCACCATGACATCCACCGCGAACGACGCCGCCGCGCACAGCCCGGCGTTTGACACCCTCTCCACGCTGCTCCACACCCGCTACAGCTGCCGGGCCTTTCTGCCCGAGCCATTGCCGCGCAGCACCATCGAGGCCATCCTGGCTGCCGCGCAGCGCACGGCCTCGTGGTGCAACGCCCAGCCCTGGCAGCTCACCATGGCCAGCGGTGCCACGCTGGAGCGTCTGCGCAGTGCCCTGCAGTCCCACATGCTTACCGCTGCGCCCCAGCCGGACCTGCCCTGGCCCCGCGAATACCGGGGCGTATACCAGGAGCGGCGGCGCGAATGTGGCTGGGGCCTGTACGAGGCCCTGGGCATTGCCAAGGGCGACCGCGAAGCCTCGGCGCGCCAAACATGGTGAAGTTCTGCGCCGCCTGGCGCGCCGCATGTGGCCATCATCACCAGCGACGAGGCCCTGGGCGTGTACGGCGCGGTGGACTGCGGCGCGTATGTGAGCAACTTCATGCTGGCCGCGCACAGCCTGGGCGTGGGCTCCATCGCGCAGGCCGCGCTCGCGTCCTACCCCGGCGTGTTGCGCGAGGTGCTGGGCATTGGCGAGGACCGCAGCATCGTGTGTGGCATCTCGTTCGGGATGGCAGACCCCGCCCACGCGGCCAACCATTTCCGCACCACCCGCGCCGATCCGGCCAGCAGCGTGGTGTGGAAGGACTGAGACGCGGACAAGCGTGACCGAGCAGGCATCAGGCTGCAGCGCGCAGCAAGGGTTGACGCTCGCGCAGCAACCCAAACAGGTTCTTGGGGTCTGACAGTTGGGGAATGAGTTCGATGGGCTGGCCCATGCCCAGCTCGGCCGCTGCGTCGCGCAAGAAGCGCAGCGCAGAAAAGTCCTCCAACGCAAAGCCCACGGAGTCGAACACCGTCACTGCGGCATCGCTGGAGCGCCCGCCGTGCTGTCCTGCCAGCACCTCCCACAGCTCGGTCACGGCAAAGTCAGGCGCCAGTTGCTGGATGTCGCCTTCGATGCGCGTCTGCAGCGCGTACTCCACAAACACCTGGGCCTGGCGCAGCACGTC
>DATLGV010000800.1:0-2998 GCA_035540275.1 Acidovorax sp.
CGTCAGCGTGGTCAGCTACCAGCTCATCCGCAAGACGGCGCAGCAGAACCAGCAACTGGACGAGCTGCGGCGTGTGGACGCCCTGACCGGCCTGTTCGGCCGCGGCCACTGGCAGGAGCAGGCCGAGGCCGCGCTGCGCCGCCACCACACCACCGACGAACCGGCCTGCATGCTGATGCTGGACATTGACCACTTCAAGGAAATCAACGACGAACACGGCCACACCGTGGGCGACGAGGTGATCCGCGCGCTGGCCCATGTGGTGCGGGGCAACGTGCGGGCGGGCGACTGCGCCGGGCGCTACGGGGGCGACGAGTTCGCCATCGTGCTGCCCGGCATGCATGCGCGCGACGCCCTGGCCATAGCCCAGCGCATCCGCGAGCAGACCGAAGGGGTGCGCCTGCGCAGCCTGCCCGAGCTGCGCATCACCAGCAGCATCGGCGTGGCCCCGGCCGACCACCGCCACAGCAGCCTGCGTGCGTGGATCAACGCGGCCGATGCGGCGCTGTATGCGGCCAAGAACGGGGGGCGCAACCAGGTGGCGGGGTGCATGGAGCCCGCACTCGCGCCTGCGGTGTAGCGGCCCTTGGAACCCGTTGACGATCTCCCAGGGAAACTCAGCGCTGGCGGGCGGTCCCGTCGCTGTCCACGCGTGCAGCGGCCGCCTCGGCCGGCCACTGCACGCGCACCGTGCAACCTTCGCCGGGTACCGCATCCGCGCTGATCTGTGCGCCATGGCGCTGCGCGATGGCGCGGCACAGCGCGAGCCCCATACCCACGCCCTCGAACTCGGTCTCGCGGTGCAGGCGCTGGAACACGCCGAACAAGCCGCCTGCACGCGCTGGGTCAAAGCCCGCGCCATTGTCCTGCACGGTGAAGGCCACCTCGCCCGCCGGTGCCGCGTCTGCTGACACCGTGATGCAAGCGTGCGCCACGGGGCGGGTGAACTTGAGGGCGTTTCCCAGCAGCTGCACCAGCAGATCCTGCAGCAGCGCGGGGTCGGCCTGCAGCGTGGGCAGGTCCGCATCCACATTCCACTCCAGGGCACGCCCGGCCTCGGCAGCGGCCAGGGCAGCGCGTGCCTGCGCGATGGCATCGGCCAGCGGCACGGGCTGCAGGCGCAGTGGCGCACGGCTGGCGCGCACCAGGGCTTGCAGGCCGTCGATCATGAGCCCCATGCGGCGGGCTGACTGGTCCATGGTGGCGAGGAAGCCCAGGGCCTCTTGCACCTCAGCGCCGTGCACCACCTCGGGCGGCAGGTCGCCCAGCACGTCGCGCACCAGCGTGCCGTATGACGTCACATGCCGCAGCGGCGCGCGCAGGTCGTGCGAGACGGCGCGCAAGAACTCTTCCTGCGCAGCCGCCATGTCGGCCACCTGCTGCTGGCTGCGGGCCAGTTCGGCGCGCAGCTGTTCGAGGGTTACGTCTGCACCAGCCACTTTCATCTCCCGCCGCAGGCCACAGAAGCATGCACGGCACAACGAGGCGTCAACGCGCTATGCACGAAGACGAAAACGCAGGCGAGGACAGCCAGCAAGGGCCGCCCCGCAGCAAAGGCTGTCGTCCCCCTGGAGGGGGAAGGCGCGAAGCGACTCAGGGGGTGCTTCATTTTTTCGGGCGAGACCAGTTGGCAATGCTCACCTGCTTGCCCCGCGCCACGCTCAGCGCGCCCGGCGCCGTGCTCTTGGTGATGGTGCTGCCGCCACCCACCGTGCCGCCTGCGCCAATGGTCACGGGCGCCACCAGCACGCAGTTGCTCCCGATGTGCACGTCGGCCTCGATCACCGTGCGGTGCTTGTTGGCGCCGTCGTAGTTGGCGGTGATGCTGCCCGCGCCGTAGTTCACGCGCTCGCCCACCGTGGCGTCGCCCAGGTAGGCCAGGTGGTTGGCCTTGGCGCCGTCGGCCAGCGTGCTGTTCTTCACTTCCACAAAGTTGCCGATGTGCACCTCGCGGCCCAGTTGCGCGCCGGGGCGCAGGCGGGCGAAGGGGCCGATCAGCGCGCCCTCGCCCACGGTGGCGCCGGCTTTTTCGCCGTCGATGTGCGTATAGGGGTGGATGACAGCGCCCGCCGCGATGCGCGCGTTGGCGATGCAGCAGTTCGCGCCAATGCTCACGCCCTCGCCCAGCTCCACGCGGCCGGTGAAGACGCAATTCACGTCAATCTCCACGTCCTGGTCGCAGACCAACTCGCCGCGCACGCCGGTGCGGGCGTCGTCGCGCAGGTCAAAGCGGGCAGGGTCGGCCAGGCGCACGCCTTGCTCCATCAAGGCACGGGCCTGGCGCAACTGGTGGGCGCGCTCCAGCTCGGCCAGTTGCAGCGGGCTGTTGACGCCCGCCACCTGCAGCGCGTCGGTGATGCGGTGGGCCACCACGGGCACGCCGTCGGCCACGGCCATGGCGACGATGTCGGTGAGGTAGTACTCGCCCTGGGCGTTGTCATTGGTCAGCCGCGCCAGCCAGGGCGTGAGCCGCCGCGCGGGCACGGCCATGATGCCGCTGTAGACCTCGGTGATGGCGCGCTGGGCGTCGCTGGCGTCCTTGTGTTCAACAATGCCTTGCACCGCGCCATCGGCGTTGCGCACGATGCGGCCGTAGCCGGTGGGGTCGGGCAGGGTCACCGTCAGCAGGGCCAGCTTGTCGCCTTCGCTCGCGGCCACCAGGGCGCGCAGGGTGTCGGCCTGCGTCAGCGGCACATCACCCGACAGCACCACAGCCGTGCCGTCGTCACGCAGGTGGGGCACGGCCTGCTGCACGGCATGGCCGGTGCCCAGTTGGGGTTCCTGTCGCACGAATTTCAGATCAAAACTGCCCTTGACGCCCGCTGCGCCTGCGCAAGCAGCTTCTACTTCTGTAGCACCATGGCCGGTGATGACGATGGCGCTGCGGGCCTGCAGGTGCGCGGCCTGGTCCAGCACATGGTGCAGCAGCGGGCGCCCGGCCAGGCGCTGCAGCACTTTGGGGATGCGGCTTTTCATGCGCGTGCCTTTGCCGGCCGCC
>DATLGV010000801.1:0-1866 GCA_035540275.1 Acidovorax sp.
GATACGGCTGCGCTCGACGTCCAGTGCAACACGCTCTACCGCCCAGGGGGCGGCCAGCCCCAATGCCTGACAAAACAGTGCTTCTTGCATCGGGACTGCTCCTGTTTAACGGGTGTCAAGGGATTGATTTGAACTGTTGCGCTCCACCCGAAACGGAAGAGAGCCGCAAAAACAGGTGCAGGCGCTTGCCAGATAAGCGCTATCAGCTATCAATTCAGTAGTATTTTCAAGGAGACAACCCCATGCAACGCCGTACCCTCTTGTCCGCCCTGGCCGCCGCAGGCGCCACCACCGCCGCGCCCTGGGCCGCCGCCCAGTCTGCGTGGCCCGACCAGCCCCTGCGCTGGGTGGTGCCTTATCCCGCTGGCGGCGGCACCGACGTGCTGGCCCGCACCGTGGCCGAAGCCATGCGCCAGACGCTGGGCCAGCAGATCGTGGTGGACAACCGCCCCGGCGCATCCACCAACATCGGTGCGCAGATGGTGGCCACGGCCAAGCCCGATGGCAACACCTTCATGTCGGCCGACAACGCCGTGCTGGCCTACAACGAACACCTGTTCACCAAGCTGCCGTTCAACCCCGAAAAGGACTTCACCTACGTGGGCGGCATCAGCCGCTTCCCGCTCGCGCTGGTGGTGCACCCGGCGTTCGAAGCCAAGACGGTGAAAGAGTTTCTGGCCTATGCGCGCGCCAATCCCGGCAAGCTCAACTACGCATCGCCCGGCAACGGCTCGCCGCACCATCTGGCGATGGAGATGTTCAAGAACCGCACCAAGACCTTCCTCACCCACATCCCCTACCGCGGCGCCGCGCCCGCGCTGCAGGACGTGATGGGCGGGCAGGTGCCCTGCATGTTCCTGGACCTGGCCGCAGGCCTGCCCGTGATCACCTCGGGCAAGGTGCGCGCCCTAGCCATCGGCTCGGCCAAGCGCATCGCTGCGTTGCCTGACGTGCCCACGCTGGCCGAGGCGGGGGTGCCCAACACGGAGGTGTTCGCATTCCAGGGCATCCTGGCGCCCGCCGGTCTTCCCGCCGCCATCACCACGCGCCTGAATGCCGACCTGAACAAGGCCCTGCTGAACCCCGCCGTGGTCAAGCGCATGAACGACTTCGGCATGGAAGCATTGCCCGGCACGCCCGAGCAGTTCCGCGCCATGGCGCGCGCCGAGTCCAAGCGCTGGGGCGAGATCATCAAGGCGGCCGGCGTGAAGCTGGACTGATTGCTCAGCCCGCCGGCGTGCGCGGGGGGGGGCTTGGATGGGCCCGGCTTGGCGGCGGTGGCCGCAGGGCTATCACCCACGCGACGCTGCGCGTGTGCGAGGCGCTGCACAATGCGTGTCCCTGCGGCCCCTGCGTCGGCTCTCGTTAGGGAGTCGGCATCTTTGAACTGGAACCAGCCGTTCGGGCTGAGCGGGTCGAAGCCTTGCGCAGCGCTTCGACCCTCTCGGCGTGAACGGTTCAGGTGGATGAAGGCCGGGCCCATAGAACGTGTTGACGATCTCCCATGCTGAACTTCGACTTCCACAATCCCACCCACATCGCTTTTGGCCAGGGCCGTATTGCCGACCTGGCCCAACTGGTGCCCGCCGCGGCCAAGGTGCTCATCCTGGTGGGCGGCGCCAGCGCCGAAAAGACCGGCACGCTGGCCGAGGTGCGCGCCGCGCTGGGCAGCCGCCAGCACGCCACCTTCAGCGGCATCGAGCCCAACCCGAGCTACGAAACCTCCATGCAGGCCGTGGCGCAGATTCGCGAGGGCGGGTTTGACTTTCTGCTCGCCGTGGGCGGCGGATCGGTGATCGATGCCACCAAGTTCATCGCGGCAGCCGTGAAGTTCGAAGGCGATGACCCCTGGGCCATCCTCGAAAA
>DATLGV010000802.1:0-4466 GCA_035540275.1 Acidovorax sp.
GTATGGAGCATCGAATGACTGAACGGACTGAACGAACTGAACGCGAATCCGCATCGGAACATCTTAGAACGTGTTCACGATCTTAGAACCCGCGCCCGCCCTGACCTCAACCTTCACCCGGTATGCGCGCCGGTGGCACAACGGGCGGCTGGGCCAGTTCCGGCTGCAGCACCAGGCGGTGCGTGCCGCTGAAACAGACGAAACGCCGGTTGGTGGCGCGACCAATGGCGCACAGGCCCAATTGCTGGGCCACGGCATGGCCCATTTGTGTCATGCCGCTGCGGGACACCACGATGGGCACGCCCATCTGCGCGGACTTGATGACCATCTCGCTGGTCAGGCGGCCGGTGGTGTAGAACACCTTGTCTGCCCCCGACATGGGAGCGGCAGAGGCATCTGCGGCCGCAGTGTCCGAGGCTGGCGTTTCAGGGTTCATCCACATCCAGCCGGCAATGGTGTCGATGGCATTGTGGCGGCCGACGTCCTCCACAAAGGTGAGCAACTCTTCCCCCTGGAACAACGCGCAGCCGTGCACCGAGCCGGATGACTTGTAGGTGGTCTCCTTGAGGCGAACCGCATTGACGATGCCGTAAAGCTGGCCCTGGGTCAGGCGGGCTTCGGGCAACTGGATGCGATCCACTTCGTCCATGAGCCCGCCAAACACGCTGCCCTGCCCGCAGCCCGTGGTGACGACCTTGCTGGCGGTGCGCTCTTCGATGCGCGCAATGCCGTGGCGCGTGCGCACGGCGGCGGCGTGCACCTCCCAATCGACCGTGATGGATTCGATGTCGAACACCGATTCGACCAACCGCTGGTTGCGCAGATAACCCAGCACCAGCAGCTCCGGGTGCGCGCCCAGCGTCATCAGCGTGACCAACTCGCGCTTGTCCACATAAATCGTGAGTGGACGCTCGGCAGGAATCTGCACCTGCTCGCGCTCGCCCAGCTCATTGACGATCTCCACCGCATGGGTCAGCGGAGCATGGGCCCGCGTCAAGCGCGGCAGCGAGGGCATGGACGAGCCGGAAGGGACAGACGAAGAACTCATGGGGCAAATATACGCAGTGCGGCACGCCGGCGGTGCGCGAAAGGGAATGGGTCGCCCAGTGGTTGCACGACAGCGCCCCGGCATGTTGGCCCCGTCAGGCGCATTTCACACCGCCGCCCACAAAAAAGCCGCGCCCCACCAGGGAACGCGGCTTGCAGCCTGGCGCGGCAGCGCGCGTCAGGACTTGGAGGCAGGCGCAGCCGCTGCCGCGGGCACCTGCGTGCTGGGCGGGCTGCTGGCCGTGCCGGGTGGCGAATGGGCGCCGGCGGCCTCGGCCGGTTTGGCGGCTGGCGGTGTGTAGGCGAAGGGGCCAGGGTCGGCGCAAGCCGCACCAGCGGCCGCTGGCTTGGCCGAGGGCGTGGTCTTGCGGTAGTGCGCGGCCACCTTGTCTTGCGACAGGCACAGCTTGTAGTTGTCCACCTTGCCGGCCCATGCGGCCTTGGCGGCGGCCTCGGCCGCCTTGGCAGCTGCCTCGGGGGACGGAGCGGGGAGCTTGGCCGATGCCAGCGTGCTCAAGCCGATGGCGCACAGCGCCACCACGGTTTTGCGGGTGAAGAATTGCATTGTTGTCATGGAGCGCCTCATGCCTGAACGGGCTTGCCTGCAGCGGCCTCACCGGCTGGGGCGGTCGCGCTGCGCTGTGTGGGGATCTTGCCAGCCTGGATGTCGTCGTACCACAGCTCGTGGTGCTCCTTGGCCCAGGTCTCATCGACGTAGCCCGTGCGCATGGCCTTGTAGGCGCCCTGCATGCCCACGGTGCCCATGTAGATGTGGCCCATGAACATCACCATCATCACCACGGTCGCCACGGCATGCACCATGTGTGCGATCTGCATGGTGCCGCGCTCGTAGATCAGCCCGGGGATCAGCTTGTCGAGCACCAGCCCCGAGGCGACCACGATAAAGCCCAGCCCCAGCACGCCGGCCCAGAAGACCACCTTTTCACCCGCATTGAAGCGGTGCGAAGGCACCTCGTGGCCGGACAGCAGACCACCGCCTTTCACGATCCAGGTGATGTCTTCCTTGGTCGGCAGGTTGTCCTTCAAGAACGTGAAGAACACGATGATCAGCGAGACCGCGAACAAGGGCCCTGCGAAGTTGTGCACGTTCTTGAGCGCGTACGTCAGCCAGCCAAACAGCGTGCTGCCCATCACCGGCAGCAGGAAGAACTTGCCAAACGCCATCACCAGGCCAGACAGTGCCAGTGCCACGAAAGCAATCGCGTTGGCCCAGTGCGCCGACCGCTCGAAGGGCGTGAAGCGCTCGATCTTGCGGCCCGTCTCGGCGCCGTGCAGCATGATCATGCCCTTGCGCCAGTAAAACAGCGCAATCGCACCCGCCACGATCAGCAGCAACGAACCACCGTACGGGATGATCCAGTTGTTGCGCACCTGCCGCCAGGCTTCGCCCGCGTTGGTGACCCGCGAGCCGGGGTACTGCACAAAGCGCTGGATCAGGTTGCCCGCCTCCGGCGCCTGGGTCAGGGGCAGGCTGCTGTAGCCCGTCACGCCCTGCCCCACCTGGCGCCACATGGGCGCGTTGTTGCCGGGTTGCACCTTCATGCGTTCGCCGTTGCTCTGTTCCGCGTATTTAGGATCAGCGCTGGCTTCGGGTTTGACCTGAAAGATGTTCTGGCTTTGCACGCCGCCCACCGCGGCCGGTGCAGCGGCGGCTGCAGGAGCCGCCGCAGATGCGCCTGGCGCAGCCGGCGGCGTCTGGGCACCCGACGGCCCCCAGGCCAGGCTGGCCGCCAGGGCCATGGACCACACGATGTATTTCATGGTGGGCCTCACTTTGTCTGGGCGCGGGTGTATTCGTTCTGGCCGTACTGCTGGCGCGCTTTCAGCTGCGCTTCCCAGCTGGATTTGTCTCCGGCTTTCCAGCCTGGCTGCGTGAAGTTGCTGCCGGTGCCCGCGTAAGGCGGAGCATCGCTGCGGATACCCATGCCCGTCTGCGGTTTCTCGCCGCAGGCAGTCAGTGCCAGGGCGGCCACCGCAGCGGCCAAGGTCAGGTGTACGGTACGCTGCATCATGACTTGCCTCCTGCTGGCTGACCTGCCTGTTGTGAGCCGTAGGCGGTGCCCCAGCCCCACACCTCTGCACCCTTGCCGCGTTGCACCACACGGTTGCGGAAGATGTCCGCCACCACATCGCCATCACCGGCCAGCAGGGCCTTGGTGGAGCACATTTCCGCGCAGGCGGGCAGCTTGCCCTCGGCCAGGCGGTTGCGGCCGTACTTGTCGAACTCTGCCTGGCTGCCATGGGTCTCTGGGCCGCCAGCGCAGAACGTGCACTTGTCCATCTTGCCGCGCACGCCAAAGGTGCCGGACGCAGGGAACTGCGGTGCGCCAAAAGGGCAGGCATAGCTGCAGTAGCCGCAGCCGATGCACACGTCCTTGTCGTGCAGCACCACGCCCTCTTCGGTGCGGTAGAAGCAGTTGACGGGGCAAACCGCCATGCAGGGTGCATCGCTGCAATGCATGCAGGCCACCGAGATGGATTTCTCGCCCGGCACACCGTCATTGAGCGTGACCACGCGGCGGCGGTTCACGCCCCAGGGTACTTCGTGTTCGTTCTTGCAGGCGGTCACGCAGCCGTTGCACTCGATGCAGCGCTCTGCGTCGCAGATGAATTTCATTCGTGCCATGTGTGTCTCCTTGCGTGGCGCGATCAGGCGCGTTCCACGTTGCAGATCGTGGTCTTGGTTTCTTGCATCATGGTCACGCTGTCGTAGCCATAGGTGGTGGCCGTGTTCACGGCCTCACCGCGCACCACGGGCGCCGCGCCCTTGGGGTAATACGCCAGCATGTCCGCCCCTTGCCAGCGGCCCGAGAAGTGGAACGGCATCCACACCGTGTCGGGCGCCACACGCTCGGTGACGAGCGCCTGCACGTTGATGCGGGCGCCGGTGGGCGAGCTCAGCCACACACGCTCGCCGTTGCGGATGCCGCGGTCGGCCGCCGTCTTGGGGTTGATCTCGACGAACGACTCCTGCTGCAACTCGGCCAGCCAGGGGTTGGAGCGGGTTTCCTCGCCGCCGCCTTCGTACTCGACCAGGCGGCCCGAGCTCATGATGAGCGGGAACTTCTCGCTCACCTTGTCGGCAATGTTCTTTTCCTGCACGCTCTTGTACAGCGTGGGCAGGCGCCAGAAGGCCTTCTTGTCGTCGTGCGTGGGGTACTTGGCCATGAGGTCCGGCCGCGTGCCATACAGTGGCTCGCGGTGCTGCGGAATGGCGTCGGGGAAGTTCCACACCACAGCGCGTGCCTTGGCATTGCCAAAAGGATGGCAGCCATGCTTCATGGCCACCCGGATGATCGCGCCCGTGGGGTCGGTCTTCCAGTTCTTGCCTTCGGCCTTCGCCTTCTCGGCGTCGCTCAGGTCGTCCCACCAGCCCAGCTTTTTCAGCAGCACATGGT
>DATLGV010000803.1:0-1561 GCA_035540275.1 Acidovorax sp.
AGGCCCAGGTAGTCGTTGCTGCAGAAGGCCAGCATGGGTTGGCCGTCCACCCGCAGGCAGGCACCGCCAGCGGGTTCGACCACGCGGCGGCGGCGCAGCAGGTGGGCGCACTCGATGTCGGCCAGGCGCGCGGGGATCTCGTCCAGCCATGACGACTGCGGCGTCGTGGGGCCTGTCATTGCCAGTCCTTCGGCAGGTCAAACACCAGGCTGCCGGGTTCGGGCAATTCCTGGTGCGGCACATCGGCCAGCAGGGGGGCGCCCAGCCGTGCACGCAGGTAGGCGATGTTGTCTTCCACCGCCTCCATGTCGGGGTCCACGCGGTTGGCTACCCAGCCGGCCAGCGTGAGGCCGCGCGCGCGGATGGCCTCGGCCGTGAGCAGGGCGTGGTTCAGGCAGCCCAGCCGCAAGCCCACCACCAGCACCACGGGCAGCGCCAGGGCCTGGGCCAGGTCGGCGCCGGTCAGTGTGTCGGTGAGGGGTACATGAAAGCCGCCCGCGCCCTCCACCACCACGGCGTCCGCCTGTGCGGCCAGGGCCTGGTAGCTGCGCACGATGGCGGTGATGTCGATCTGCACACCCGCCCGCGCCGCAGCAATGTGGGGCGAGAGCGGGTCGGGCAGCAGCACGGGGTTGTCCAGCGCGGGCGGCACGGCCAGGGTGGAGGCCGAGCGCAGCGCGATCGCGTCTTCGCTGGCCCAGTCGTCCCCCCAGGGCACCAGGCCGGCCGCCACGGGCTTCATGCCCACCACGCGGCGGTGGTGGTGCGCCAGCGCATGCAGCAGGCCGGCAGACACCAGCGTCTTGCCGACACCGGTATCGGTGCCGGTCACAAAACATCCCATCATCAACTTTCCTCCTGCAGGGTGGCATTCAGTGCATCCAACGCGCCATGGGCCAGGCATTGCACCGCCTCGTCGTCGAGCGCATAGGGCGGCATGGCGTAGAGCGTCTTGCCGATGGGTCGCAGCACCAGTCCCCGCGCCATGGCGTGCTGGTGGTAGCGGCGCGCAAAGTCGGGCAGGGGTGTGTCCACATCCCAGGCCCAGATCATTCCGATGCGGCGTGCATGCCGCACGCGTGGGTGCTGGTTGAGCGATGCGCAGGCAGCGTCGATGCGCTGCGCCAGCGCCCTGTTGGCGTTCAGGGCATCCAGCTGCTCAAACAGTTCCAGCGTGGCCAGCGCTGCGCGGCAGGCCAGCGGGTTGCCGGTGTACGAGTGCGAATGCAGAAAGCCGCGCGCCACATCGTCGTCGTAGAAAGCGGCATACACCGCGTCCGTCGTCAGCACGGCCGACAGGGGCAGCGTGCCGCCCGTGAGGCCCTTGGACAGGCAGATGAAATCGGGCCTGATGCCTGCCTGCTGGTGCGCGAACATCGTGCCTGTGCGGCCAAAGCCCACGGCAATTTCATCGACCACCAGATGCACCTCGTAGCGGTCGCACAGCGCGCGCGCCAGGCGCAGGTATTCGGGGTCGTGCAGGGCCATGCCGGCTGCGCACTGCACCAGGGGCTCGACGATGAGCGCAGCGGTGGTGCTGTGGTGCTCTTGCAACCACGCC
>DATLGV010000804.1:0-3417 GCA_035540275.1 Acidovorax sp.
GCCAGGTCGCCATCGTGAACACCAAGGGCAACAAGGACTGCCACGTGATCTTGCGCGGCGGCAAGACGCCCAACTACGACGCCGCGAGTGTGGCCGCGGCCTGCAAGGACCTCGAAGCTGCCAAGCTGCCAGCAACACTGATGGTGGATTGCAGCCACGCCAACAGCAGCAAGCAGCACGAAAAGCAGTTGGACGTGGCCCGCGACGTGGCGGCCCAGGTGGCAAGCGGTTCGCGCAGCGTGTTCGGCCTGATGATCGAAAGCCACCTGACGGCAGGTGCCCAGAAGTTCACGCCGGGCAAGGACGACCCTTCGGCCCTCGAATACGGCAAGAGCATCACCGACGCCTGCCTGGGCTGGGACGCTTCGCTGCAGGCACTGGCCGAGCTGTCGGACGCCGTCAAGGCACGCCGCGCCCGCTGATCGCTGGCTCCATTGCAAGGTCTAAACTGGGGCCTCTTGCTGCACGCACTCTGTGTGCAGCAGCGGTGCCCAGTCACCGCAACAACACCGAAAGGCGATCCATCATGCACAGCGAAGTGTCGGTCAAGCTGGCCGCGAACCAGGAATACCGTTTTGATCTGGAGGGCACCGAGCCCATGGCCCACGAGGCGGGGCGGCGCTGGCTCGACGACCAGTTCATCGCGCTGGACTGCGAGCCCCTGCGCGCCAGCGGCAAGGTGCTGCTGGCCGACAAGGTGCTGACCGTGGCCCGCGCGGCCGGTGTGGCGCTGATGCAGGACCCCGCGTGGTCCCGCGACTTTGCGCGTGCCGCCAGTGCCGCGCTGGCCAAGCCCATCGTGCGGGTGGACGTGCCGGGCATGGCGGTCACGTTCTGAACGCCGTTTGATACAAATTGGCTGCTAGCGCAAGTGGAATATGCGCTGGCAGCTATTATTTTTGCAGTGCCTGCAGCAGCTTGGCGTGGATGCCGCCAAAGCCGCCATTGCTCATGCACACCACATGGTCGCCCGGGCGTGCGGCCTGGGTGACCTGGGCCACCAGCGTATCGATGTCCGGGGCCGTCTGGGCGCGCTGGCCGGGCCCGACGCCCAGCGGTGCCAGTGCCTGCGCGGCATCCCAGTCCAGCCCTGCCGTGTGGCAGAACGCCAGGTCGGCGGGCTCCAGGGCCCAGGGCAGCTGGCTTTTCATCGCGCCCAGTTTCATGGTGTTGCTGCGGGGCTCGAACACCGCCAGGATGCGTGCGCCGGCGCCTAAAGTGCGGCGCAGGCCGTCCAGCGTGGTGCGCAAGGCAGTAGGGTGATGGGCAAAGTCGTCGTAGACGGCCACACCGCCCACCGTGCCACGCAGCTCCATGCGCCGCTTGACGTTCTGAAAACTGCCCAGGGCGGCCGCGGCCTGTGCGGGCGCCACGCCCACATGGTGGGCCGCCGCGATGGCCGCCAGCGCATTGAGCTGGTTGTGCACGCCGGTCAGTGTCCATTCCACGCGCGCAACGGTTTGCCCCTGGTGCACCACGTCAAAAGCCTGCGGGTCACCCACGGCGTGAAAGTCGCTGACGGCAGCGCCAAAGCTGGTCACCTCGCTCCAGCAGCCGGTGTGCAGCACGCGGGCCAGGCTTTCTTCCAGTCCATTGACGACCACGCGCCCCGACGGCGGCACGGTGCGCACCAGATGGTGGAACTGGCGCTCGATGGCGGCCAGGTCGTCAAAGATGTCCGCGTGGTCGAACTCCAGGTTGTTCAGCACGGCGGTGCGGGGCCGGTAGTGCACGAACTTGCTGCGCTTGTCGAAAAAGGCGGTGTCGTATTCGTCGGCCTCGATCACGAACAGCGGTGCGGCGCCGAGCGGCGTGGCGGCGGGCGCGGGGCGCTGCGCGGCGCCCAGGCGTGCGGACACGCCAAAGTTCAGGGGCACGCCGCCGATCAGAAAGCCGGGCTGCTGCCCGGCGGACTCCAGAATCCACGCCAGCATCGAAGTGGTGGTGGTCTTGCCGTGGGTGCCGGCCACGGCCAGTACATGCCGGCCTTGCAGCACATGCTCGGCCAGCCATTGGGGGCCGCTGGTGTACGGCAGACCGGCATCCAGAATGGCTTCCATCAGCGGAAACTTGGGGGAGCCGTCGGCCAGCCGTGCACGGCTGACGACGTTGCCCACCACGAATAGGTCGGGCCGGAGCGTGAGCTGGTCGGCACCGAAGCCTTCGATCAGGTCGATGCCCAGCGCGCGGAGCTGGTCGCTCATGGGCGGGTAGACCCCGGCGTCGCAGCCCGTCACCCTGTGGCCCGCCTCGCGCGCCAGGGCCGCCAGGCCTCCCATGAACGTGCCGCAGATGCCCAGTATGTGTATATGCATGGGCGCAGATTCTAAGGCCGGGGGTTGGGTGTCTCCTTCAAAGCAAAAAGGACTGCTGGCGCCGACTCTGTCTGCCTGAGGTGCTCTCAAAATAGTAGTTCCCCTGCGCGCCGGTTGTCTGGGTCGCCAGTGCGGCCTGGGGTCATCGGCCGCCGTGTCACGGCTTCGCGCCACAATGCAGGTTCTTTAGTTCCCCACCGCTGCCATGCACACACCTCTGAGCGAAGAAATCGCCCAAACGACCGCCCGCCTGGTGGTGGAGGAGGGGCTGGAATGGGGCCCCGCCAAGCGCCGGGCGCTGCGGCAGATGGGCCTGCCGGCCCGTACCCCGCTGCCGGACAACGACCTGGTGGAAGAGGCTGTTCGGGAGTACATCCAGCTCTTCTGTGCCGATACCCAGCCGCGCGAGCTGCGGGCCTTGCGCCAGCTGGCCCTGGTGTGGATGGACCGCATGGCGGCCTTTCGGCCGCATCTGGCGGGGGCGGTGTGGCACGGCACGGCCACGCGTCTGTCGGATATTTACCTGCAGTTGTTCTGTGATGACCCCAAATCGGCAGAGATCGCGCTGATCGATCATCATGTGGACTACGAACCCCGCACGGTCACCGGCTTTCATGGCGAATCGGTCGAAGCGCTGAGCCTGGGCAGCAAATCGCCCGAGCTCAATGAAATGATCGGTGTGCACCTGCTGATCTACGACCTGGACGACCTGCGGGGTGCGCTCAAACCCGACTCCAAGGGCCGGACACCGCGCGGTGACATCACGGCCGTTCGCCGCTTGCTTCAGGAAACCACGACCCCATGACACAGTCTGCTGAATCTCTCGCCCCAGTGACTCCCGATGCCGCCGCTCCCTCGGCAGCGCGCAGGCGCCTGTTGTATGCGGGGGTGGCCGGGGCTGCAGCCCTGGGTGGCGCGGGCTTCGCATGGTGGAAGTTTCAGCCCCATGCCGTGGAGCCGGGGGCCGAGCAGGCGCTCTGGGGTCTGGAGTTTGAAACGCCCGCTGGTAGCACGGTGGCCATGAAGTCCCTGGCTGGCAAGCCGCTGCTGCTCAATTTCTGGGCCACCTGGTGCCCACCCTGCGTGGAAGAGCTGCCCATGC
>DATLGV010000805.1:0-5453 GCA_035540275.1 Acidovorax sp.
CTCTTCCCCAAACCGTCGCACCGGCCCGAGCGCATGCCCTCCACTCCCACCCCATTGCCTCCGCACGGACCGCTGCTGGTGCGGCTGGTGGCCGGGATTTGCGGTGCGGGGGGGCTGGGGCTGCTGACCTGGGCCCTGGCCCGCCAGGGCAGCCTGGACCCCGCCCTGCGCCTGGCCAGCGTGGGAGCCGGACTGGGGCTGGTGGCCAGCGCGGCGCTGTGCTGGTGGCTCTGCCTGCGGTTGCTGGCAACGCACGCGGCGGCCCAAACCGCCCAGGACGCTGCCCAGCGGGCCACAACCCGGCTGAACGGCACGCTCGACATCCTGCCCGACGGCCTGGCCATCTATGACGCCGACGACCGCCTGGTGCTGTGCAATGCCCGGTACCGGGAAGTCAGCCCCGGCACCACCATGGCCGTCGCGTACGGCACCCGCTTTGAAGATGTGCTGCGCCGGGCGGCCGAATCCGGCCATATCGTGGCCGCACGGCAGGACACCAACGCCTGGCTGGCCGACCGCATGGCCCGCCACCGCGCCCCCGGCCAGCCCGAGGTGCAGGAGGTCGAGGGCGACCGCTGGATGCTCATCACCGAGCGCCTGCAAGAGGGGGGCGGCATGGTGGTGCTGCGCGCCGACATCACGGACGCGGTGCACAAGGAGCGTGCGCTCAAGCAGGCCCTGCACGACGCCGAGCGCGCCGAGCGCAGCCTGCGCGAAGCCGTCAATGCCATGCCCGCCGGGCTGGACATCTATGACGAGCAAGACCGGCTGGTGCTGTGCAATGACCAGATGGCGCGCCTGCGTCCGCACCTGCCCGTGGCGGAGTCCCTGGGCAAGACCTATGAGGAACTGCTGCGCGAAGGCCTGCGCCATGGCATCCCCGAGGAGGCCAAGGACCAGGAAGAGCTGTGGCTGGCCCACGAGCTGGCCATCCGGGGCCACCGGCCCGGACCCGAGGTGCGCCACTACCCCAATGGCGCCTGGATGCATATGCACGAATGCCGCACCCCGTCCGGCATGACGGTGTGCGTGCGCCTGGACATCAGCGACCTGATCGAACAGCGCCAGAAGGTCGAGGCCGCCCGCCACGAAAGCCAGCGCATGCGCCAGCTGCTGGAGCGCGCGGTGGAGGCGCTGCCCGTGGGCATCGAGATCTTCGACGAGCGGGACCGGCTGGTGCTCTACAACCAGCAGCTGTCGCGCATGTACCCCTACATCGACTATGCAGAGCACCTGGGCAAGGGGTTTGAGGACATCCTGCGCTATTCGGTCGCGCGCGGCCTGATCCCGTCGGCCAAAGGACGCGAAGAAGCCTGGATCGCAGAGCGCCTGTCCGAGCATGGCAGCAGCACCTCCACCCTGGTGCAGCGCCTGAGCGACGGCCGCTGGATCAACATCTACGAAACCCGCACGCCCGAGAACTATGTGGTGGCCGTGCGGCTGGACATCACCAATCTCATCGAGCAGCGCCAGGCCCTGGAGGCCGCCCAGCAGGCGGCGCAGCAGGCCCGCCAGCTGCTGCAGGACGCCGTGGAGTCACTGCCCGAAGGCTTTGCCCTGTTCGATGCGGACGACAAGCTGGTGGTGTGCAACACCCAGTACCGACGCCTGTATCCCATCTCGGCCCCCTTGATCGTGCCCGGCAGCACGTTTGAACAGATTGCGCGCTATGGCGCCGAGCGCGGCCAGTACCTCGACGCCATGGGCAACGAAGAAGCCTGGCTCGCCCAGCGCATGGCCGACCACCGCGCGGCCAACCATGCCGTCCTGCAACGCCTGCCCGAAGGCCGCTGGCTGCAGGCCGACGAGCGGCGCACCCCCCAGGGCGGCATTGCGGGGGTACGCACCGACGTGACCCAACTGGTGCGCAAGGAACAGGAGCTGGCCGCCGCCAACGCCAAGCTGGCCCTGCTGTCCACCACCGACGGCGTGACGGGCATTGGCAACCGCCGGCGCTTTGATGAGCGGCTGGCCACCGAATGGATGCGCTGCGGGCGGCACCATCTGCCGCTGGCAGTGATCCTGATCGACATCGACCACTTCAAGCTCTACAACGACCACTACGGCCATCTGGCCGGAGACGAATGCCTGCGCCGTGTGGCGCAACTGCTGCAGGGCACCATCCGCCGGGCCGACGAGGTGGCCGCACGCTACGGCGGCGAGGAGTTTGTGCTGCTGCTGCCCGATGTGCCCCTGCCCGAGGCCGTGACGGTGGCAGAGCGCGGCATGGCCAGCCTGCGCGAGGCGGCCCTGGCCCACCCCCGCTCCCCCACGGCGCCCTACATCACGGCCAGCATGGGCATTGCCAGCCTGGTGCCACGCCCCGGCACCAGTTCTGACACACTGGTGCAGGCGGCCGATGCGGCCCTGTACCGCGCCAAGTATGGGGGCCGCAACCGCTTCGAGGTCTTCACGCCGCCGCAGTGACCGTGTCGCCTGCGGGGTTGGCGACGGCCTGAGCGGGTCCGCGCCGGGCCCTCGGTTTTTTGCACGCTTCACCTTCTTTGCAGGACAACGCTGATGAACATTTTGCTCACCGGCTCCACGGGTTTTGTGGGCCGCACCGTGGCTGACGCACTCACCCGGGCAGGACACCAGGTGCACGGCGGCGTATCGCCCCGCCACCGGTCACCCGGCGCCTTGCAGGTACCCATGGACTTTGCGCGCGACACCACGGCCCAGGCCTGGCTGCCGCGCCTGGCGGGCATGGATGCGGTGGTGAACGCCGTGGGGGTGCTGCGCGACAGCCGTGCGCGCCCCATCGACGCCGTGCACCAGCACACGCCGGTCGCGCTGTTTGACGCCTGCGCCCAGGCGGGCGTGCGGCGCGTGGTGCACATCTCGGCCCTGGGCATTGAGGGCAGCGCCACCCGCTATGCCACCACCAAGCGCGCGGCAGACACGCACCTGCTGGCGTTGGCCAAACAGGGTGCATTGCGCCCGGCCATCCTGCGCCCCAGTGTGGTGTTTGGCAAAGGCGGCGACAGCAGTGCGCTTTTCATGAACCTGGCGCGCCTGCCGGTGGCGCTGTTCCCCGGCCCCATGCTCACGGCGCGGGTGCAGCCCGTGTCGGTGCACGACCTGGCCGCCGCCATCGTTTCACTGCTGGGGCCCGCCATCACCACCCAGGGCATCATCGAGTGCGCCGGGCCCGAGGCCCTGACCATGGGCGACTTCATTGCCAGCCTGCGCCAGCAACTGGGCCATGGCAAGGCCCATGTGCTGCGCCTGCCCGACCCGCTGACCCGGCTAAGCGCCCGCCTGGGCGACGCCGTGCCCAGCGTGCCCTGGTGCACCGAAACCCTGAGCATGCTGGGCAGCGACAACGTGGGCAACCCTGCGGTGTTCGAGCAGCTGCTGGGCCGCAAGGGAGTGCACTACAGCCAGCTGGTGGCGACTGCCTGGCGGTGAGATGACGTGCGCAATCTGCGAAGCAAAGCACAGTTGCTTGGAACCCAAATTACAAGTCAAAAAGCGCTCTAGCACTTATCTTCAAAGCGCTACCAGCTATTCATTCAATAGCACCCCAAGCACAATAACAAGCGCCAACAGCAACGCATGGCACATCCCGCCATGCGCCAACGCCGCTAAAGCGACATCGACGGCCGCTGCGCCATGGCCGCACGCCAGCGCAGCAAGTGCGGGTGCTGCTCGCCGGGCTTGTGCTTGACCACACGCGCAAAGTCCACCGCCACCACGGCCGTGATGTCGGCCACGCTGAAACGGTCAGTGGCAATGAAGTCGCGGCCCGCCAGGCGCTCGTTGAGCAGCTCAAAGAACTGCCCCACACGCACCAGGCCACGCTCCGCCAGGGCCGGGATTTGCGGGTAGTCCACCGCGCCGGGCAAGGCCCGGTTGGCCATGGCGGGCGCACTGTTGCGCAGCGCCTCGGCAATGGCCTGCAGGCCCTCGAACTCCATGCGCCAGTTCCAGCTCGCAATCTCGGCCTTTTCTGCGGGCGTCTCGCCCAGCAGGGCAGGCTGCGGGTAGCGCGCCTCCACATACGCCGTGATCGCCGCGTTGTCGGTCAGCAGCAAACCGTCATCCGTGCGCAGCGCAGGCACCGTGCACTGCGGGTTGATCTGGCGGTACGCCTCGCCCAGTTGCTCGCCATTGCGCAGGTCCACCTGCACGGTGTCATGGGCCACGCCCTTTTCTGCCAGCAGGATGCGCGCACGGCGCGGGCTGGGGGCGGTGGAGCAGTCGTAGAGGGTGATCATGGAGACACCTTGCAAAAAAACACTCAACGTGCGGGTGAAGACGCGGCTGCTGCCGCGGCCTCAATCTTGTCCTGCGTCTTGGTGTCAAAGTCGCTCGCGTCATGCCGCTCGCGCAGCTGGCTGGCCAGATCGCCCTGCACGCGGTTCACCTTGCGCCCCCGCTGCACCGCCGGGCGCTTGGCCACCTGCTCGGCCCAGCGCACCACATGCGTGTATTCGTGCACCTGCAAAAAATCGCCTGCGTTGTAGGCCTGCCCTTTCACCAGCAAGCCATACCAGGGCCAGATCGCGATGTCGGCCACCGTGTATTCATCGCCCGCCACGTACTCCGTCACGGCCAGGCGCTGGTTCAGCACATCCAGCTGGCGCTTGGCCTCCATCGCATAGCGGTCAATCGCATACTCGATCTTGACCGGCGCGTAGGCATAAAAATGCCCAAACCCGCCGCCCACAAACGGCGCACTGCCCATCTGCCAGAACAGCCACGACAGGCATTCGGCGCGCGCAGCGCCGTCTTTGGGCAAAAACGCGCTACCGAACTTCTCGGCCAAGTACATCAGGATCGCACCGGACTCGAACACGCGCACCGGGTGGGCGGGGTCGGTGCGGTCCAGCAGCGCGGGGATCTTGGAATTGGGGTTCACGGACACGAAGCCGCTGCCAAACTGCTCGCCCTCGTTGATGCGGATCAGCCATGCGTCGTACTCCGCACCGCTGTGGCCCAGTGCAAGCAGTTCTTCCAGCATCACCGTCACCTTCACGCCATTGGGCGTGCCCAGTGAATACAGCTGCAGCGGGTGGCGCCCTACGGGCAGTTCCTTGTCGTGCGTCGCACCGGCAATGGGCCGGTTGATGCTGGCGAACTGGCCGCCGTTTTCCTTGTTCCATTGCCAGATGGCGGGTGGGGTGTAGGGGCTATGGTCAGACACGCTGGGACTCCCATGGCAAAGCGGGTGGGGAAGGTGGCCGGATGGCCAATTGCTCAAGGAGTTTACCGATGCGGCTTGGGGTTTGCAGAGATACGACCACCCACACAAGCGGGCCTTGCCTGGGGAGGCTGAAGCGCAATCTACGAAATGACGAGAGCGCCATGAAGGCGAATGAGACCCTGGCCGCGAACGGCTGCAGAGCAACGTTCGCGCAAGATGCCAACGGGAAGACCCACGCGTCTGAGCAGAAGTTGAGACATCAAAAGGGCCGGATCAATACGCAGCCGGCTACATGATCGCGGCC
>DATLGV010000806.1:0-2817 GCA_035540275.1 Acidovorax sp.
CTATCAAACCCATGGCTGCCAGCGCATGGCGGACTAGCACTTGGGACCAAAAACGCGTGAAATCCGCCATGCTCGCCCCCCGTTGGTCGTTCGCTATCGTGTCGCCGTCACTGTCACTGCCACGGGGGCGGTATCAGCCCAGGTGCTTGGCAAAGAAGGCCAGGGTGCGCTCGCGGGCCGTGTTGGCGGCGGCCTCGTCGTAGCTGCCGCGCTGGTCGCAGTTGAAGCCATGGTCGGCTGCGTACACATGCACTTCGACCTCCAGGTGGGCCTTGCCGAAGGCCTGCACGCTATCGAGCGGAATCCAGTGGTCGCGCTCGCCAAAGTGGGCCAGCACCGGCACCTTGGGCGTGCGGGCCACTTCTTCCGGTGTGGTCACGCCACCGCCGTAGTACGGCACGGCGGCCGACAGGCCCTGCAGCTGGCAGGCCGAGCGCCAGGTCAGCAGGCCGCCCCAGCAGTAGCCCACGATGCCCACCTTGCCGCCGCTTTGCTGCGCGGCGTAGTCGATGGCGGCCTGGATGTCGGGCATCACGCCCGGCGCGGGCAGGGCCTCGACGGCGGCCTTCAGGCCCATGCCGGCCTGCATGTCGTCACCGGTGTAGCCCAGCTCCACCCCCTGCTTGACGCGGTGGAAGGTGGAGGGCGCCACGGCCAGGTAGCCGCTGGCGGCATAGCGGTCGGCCACCGAACGGATGTGCGAGTTCACGCCAAAAATCTCTTGCAGCACCACCACGGCGCCACGGGGGGTGCCCACGGGCCGGGCGACCCAGGCGGGGGCCACAAAACCGTCACTCGATGTCAGATCGACAAACTGTCCCATGCTGAATGCTCCTTGAAGAAAGAATGGTGAGCGCGTTGGCCGCGATGCGGGCACAGGGGCTGCGCAGCGGGGCGCAGAACCTGTTCCAATGCGCCATTCTTGCAGGAGACCCCACCCCATGGAGAAGATCGCACTAATCACCGGCGCCAGCCGGGGCATTGGCGCCGCCACCGCACGGCTGGCCGCAAAACATGGCTGGGCCGTGGCCGTCAACTACCTCGCCAACGCGGCGGCCGCGCAGGCCGTGGTCGACGCCATCCGTGCAGAAGGCGGCACCGCCATCGCCGTGCAGGGTGACGTGGCGAGCGAGGCCGACATCCTGGCCATGTTCCAGGCGGTGGACACCCAGCTGGGCCGCATCAGCGCCCTCGTCAACAACGCCGGGGTGGTGGACGTGACCGCCCGGGTGGACGCAATGAGCACCGAGCGCCTGCGCCGCATGTTCGACACCAACGTGATCGGCAGCATCGTCTGCGCCCGCGAGGCCGTGCGGCGCATGAGCACGCGCCATGGCGGCAGCGGTGGCGCCATCGTCAACGTGTCCAGCGCCGCCGCGCGCCTGGGCTCGGCCCACCAGTATGTGGACTACGCGGCTGCCAAGGGCGCCATCGACACCTTCACCATCGGCCTGGCGCGCGAGGTGGCCGCCGAGGGCATCCGCGTGAACGCCGTGCGCCCGGGCCTGATCGAGACCGATATCCACGCCAGCGGCGGCCTGCCCGACCGCGTGCGCGACCTCTCGCACCAGGTGCCCATGCAGCGCGGCGGCACGGCCGACGAGGTGGCCGAGGCCATCGTCTGGCTGATGTCGCCCGCAGCGAGCTACACCACCGCCACCTTGATGGATGTGTCGGGCGGACGTTAGGGACACGAAAGGTCCGGCGCCCCCCGTAGCAGGCACGCTGCAGCGCAGCATGCCCAACCGCCAAACGGCGCAGAAAACACCGCATACTCGCGCACAGCCCGGGCCCTGCCACCCTCGCCTGCCAATGGTCTGAGCCCCCCGAAGAACCACCCTGCCCACTTGCCCCTGGGAGCGCCCTGATGGACCTCAAACCCCTGATCACCCTGCTGGCCATCGTGAACCCGCTGGCCATCGTGCCGTTCTTCATCCACTACACCCAGGGCTTCTCGTACCCGCAGCGGCGTCGCACCATCCAGGTGGCCAGCTTCAGCGTGTTCTGCGTGATTGCCGCCTGCGCATTGCTGGGCCTGCAGATCCTCGACTTCTTCAACATCTCGCTGCAGAGCTTTCAGGTGGGCGGCGGCATGCTGCTGCTCATCAGCGCGATGAACATGCTCAACGCCCAGCCCGCCGAGGCCAAGCCCAGCACCAACGAGTTTGAAGAAGGGGCAGAGAAAGCCGCCGCTGGCAGCAGCATTGCCGTGGTGCCGCTCACCATCCCGCTGCTCACCGGCCCGGCCAGCATGTCCACCGTGGTGATCTATGCCGACCGCGCGCAGGGCGTGTGGCAGACGCTGGCGCTGGTGGGCTACGGCGTGGTCATCGCCCTGGCCACCGCCGTGTGTTTTGCGCTGGCCGACCCGATTGCGCGCGTGCTGGGCAAGACCGGCATCAACGTGATGACCCGGCTGATGGGCCTGATCCTGGCGGCGCTGGCGGTGGAGGTGATGGCGGACGGGCTGGGCAAGATCTTTCCCATTCTGGTGGCACGCTGACCGCCCATGTCCGCCCGCTGGTGCTGGACGTGGGCCTGCCCGACGGCAACGGCCTGGAGACCCCGAAAAGATCTTGAACAGGTTCTGAGGGTCCTGCCTGCGGCACTTGGGGGCGGCCCGACGGATCCAGTTTCAATGCAAAGGACCGCAAGCGCCTGTGCAATATGCTCCGCCAGCTACCAAAAACGCAGCATTTACTGTGCAGTCAGGCGGGCAGTGCGGTCGCGGCGGGTGCTGCATGGGTGTGCGCGGCGGGCTCCTCGGCGCCCGGGGCATCGGTGTCAGAGCAGCTGGCCCCGCCGCAGCCGTGGATC
>DATLGV010000807.1:0-4394 GCA_035540275.1 Acidovorax sp.
AGCCTGTACTTCCAGAAAACCGCCACCGACAACACCTGGGACGTGTACGACCAACTGGACGACCCGACGGCCACCCCGCCCGTGGTCGCCACCCCCATCGGCCAGATCACGTTCGACAACAACGGTGCCGTCACCGGTCCGGTGGCCACGCCACCGGCCACCGGCTTCTCGCTGCCCCTGACGGTGAACCCCACGCCGCCCAACCCGAACAACCTGCCCGCGTTCAACGTGGAGATCAACCTGGGCGGCGTGACGCAGTTCGGCACCAAGTTCGCGGTCTCCAACCTGAGCCAGGACGGCTACACCGCGGGCGAGCTCACCGGCATCAACGTCGAGAACAACGGGATGATCATGACCCGCTACTCCAACGGCGTGACGCGCTCGGAGGGTCAGCTGGCGCTGTCGAGCTTCCGCAACACGCAGGGCCTGGCATCTGTCGGCAGCAACAACTGGGTGGCCACGTTCGAGTCCGGCCAGCCCGTGGTGGGCACGGCCACCGACGGCAACTTCGGCGCTCTGCGCTCGGGCGCCCTCGAAGACTCCAACGTGGACCTGACGGCCGAGCTGGTGAACATGATGACCGCCCAGCGCGCCTACCAGGCCAACGCACAGACGATCAAGACGCAAGACCAGGTGATGTCCACCCTGGTGAACCTGCGCTGACCGGCCGAGCCCCTACCGAAGAACCCGCAAAGGACCCCGGAGAGCCCCCATGGACCGCATCATCTACACCTCGATGACAGGCGCCAACGCCGCTGCCCACCGGCAGGCGGTGCTGTCCAACAACCTGGCCAACGTGTCCACCGGCGGGTTCCGCGCCGAGATGTCCACCTTCCGCTCCGTGCCGCTGCAGGGCGACGGCGCCAAGACGCGCGTGTTTGCGCTGGAGGCCACCTCGGGTTACGTCAATACCCCCGGCCCCGTGCAGCGCACCGGCCGCAATCTGGATGCCATGGCCGCAGGCAATGCATGGTTTGCCGTGCAGGGGCTGGATGGCACCGAGGCCTACACCCGCGCCGGCAGCTTTGAAGTGTCGGCCACGGGCCAGCTGCTCACCCCCACCGGGCTGCCCGTGCTGTCCGACGGCGGCGCCCCCATCGACGTGCCGCCCGGGGCCGATGTGTCGCTCGGGTCCGACGGCACCGTGACCTCCAAGATTCGGGGCCAGCCCGCCCAGGCCATCGGCCGCCTCAAGCTGGCCACCCCCACGCCGGAAGACCCGCTCAAGCGCGGCGACGACGGGCTGTTTCGCACCACCTCGGGCGACCCCATGCCCAATGACGCCAACGCGCGCATGCTGTCGGGCGCGCTGGAAGGCTCGAACGTGAACCCGGTCGAATGCATGGTCGGGATGATCGCTGCATCGCGCCAGTTCGAGCAGCAGATGAAGCTGCTGCAGACCGCAGAAACCAACGACAAAACCGCCAGCCAGCTGCTGAGCATGAACGGCTGATGCCGCTGCCCACCACCGCACGCACCAGCCCTAAGGAAGCACCATGATCAACTCCCTGTGGATCGCCAAGACCGGCATGTCTGCCCAGCAGACCCAGCTCGACGTCATCTCGCACAACCTGGCCAACGTCTCCACCACCGGCTACAAGCGCAACAACGCGGTGTTCGAAGACCTGATCTACCAGAACCTGCGCCAGGTGGGCGCCAACACCACCGAGCAAAACCAGTTGCCCACCGGCCTGCACCTGGGCCTGGGCGTGCGCACGGTGGCCACCAGCCGCAACTTCATGCAGGGCAGTCTGCAGGAGTCCAAGAACAACCTGGATGTCGCCATCAACGGCAACGGTTTTTTTGAAGTGACCATGCCCGATGGCACCGTGGGCTACACCCGCGACGGATCCTTCCAGGTCGACGCCCAGGGCCGCATGGTCACATCGAGCGGGCTGCCCGTGGTCAACGGCATCACCATCCCGGCCAACGCCACCAGCGTCAGCATCAGTGCCGAAGGCGCCGTGGCGATCACGGTTCCGGGCAATACCCAGCCGCAGACCGTGGGCAACCTGGCCATGGCCAGCTTCATCAACCCGGCCGGCCTGGAGCCCATCGGGCAGAACCTGTTCAAGGAGTCCGCCGCCTCCGGCCAGCCCCAGCAGGGCACGCCGGGCACGAACGGCCTGGGAATCATCAAGCAGGGGTTTCTGGAAGCCTCCAACGTCAATGTGGTGGAAGAGCTGGTCACCATGATCCAGACCCAGCGCGCCTATGAGATGAATTCCAAGGCCATCCAGACCTCGGACCAGATGCTGGCCAAGCTCGCCCAGCTGTAACCGCCACGCCGCCCGCGCTTTTGCCCAGGACCTTCGCCATGCGCACGTTCACATGCTCCCTTCGCCTGCTGCAGGCACTTGGCTCGCTGCGCGCGGGCGTCCCCGCCCTGGGCGCGGCGCTGCTGTGCGCAGGCTGCGCCACGCTGTCGCCGCCGCCGCCGGTGGACCTTCTGCCCACCACCGCACCGCCGCTGGCCGCTGCACCACGCACCCCGCCCCCCGTGACGGGCGGGCTGTTCCATAGCGCCAGCTACCGCCCCGCGTTTGAAGACCGCCGCGCGCGCCTGGTGGGCGACAACGTGACCGTCCAGATCGTGGAGAACGTGACGGCCAGCCAGAAGTCCTCGTCCACGGTGGACCGCGACTCCAAGATCTCTGCGGGCGTGAGCGCCCTGCCCTTCACCAGCACCAGCTTCACCGACAAGCTGGGCGTGGGCGCCAGCTCAGGCAATGCGTTCTCGGGCAAGGGCGGCACCGAAAGCGCCAACACCTTCACCGGCTCCATCACCGCCACGGTGGTGGATGTGCTGCCCAACGGTCATCTGGTCATCACCGGCGAGAAGCAGATCGGCGTGAACCAGAATGTGGACGTGCTGCGCTTTTCTGGCACGGTGGACCCGCGCGCGCTGCAGCCCGGCAGCATCGTGAACTCGACCCAGGTGGCCAACGTGCGCGTCGAATCGCGCGGCCGCGGCGCCCAAAGCGAAGCCCAGGCCATGGGCTGGCTGGGGCGGTTCTTCAACACCATCACGCCGTTCTAGAGAAGCACCCCCTGAGTCGCTTCGCGCCTTCCCCCTCGCTCTGGCCGCGCTGTTGCGACGGCAGCGGTCTCATCAAAAATGATAGCTTCCAGCGCTACCCAGAAAGCGCTGGAGGCTGTTTTGATTCGTATTTCATGCCCTGGGCTGGCACGCTGCGCAAGTGCCGCAATAAGCCGGTGAAGCGGCTTCTTTTTGGGTTTTAGTTCTGCGCGGGGCCGCCCACAATCGGTGGCATGAAAGCCCTGTCTCCCGCCTCTTTGCAACGCCATTTCCGAGCCCTGTGGCTGCCGTTGGCGGTGGTGTTGGCTGCCGTCGCGGCCGCTGCGCCCGCGCACGCGCTGCGCATCAAGGAAGTGGCTGCCGTGCAGGGCGTGCGTAGCAACCAGCTGACGGGCTACGGCCTGGTCGTGGGGCTGGACGGCACGGGCGACCAGACCACGCAGATGCCCTACACCACGCAGGCCATGTCCAACTACCTGCAGCAGATGGGCATCAGCCTGCCACCCGGCACCTCTTCGCAGTTGCAGCTCAAGAACGTGGCGGCGGTGATCGTCACCGCGCAGCTGCCCGCCTTTGCCCAGCCGGGCCAGCAGATCGATGTGAACGTCTCGTCCATGGGCAACGCCAAGTCGCTCAAGGGCGGCACGCTCATCGTCACGCCGCTGCGCGGCGCCGACGGCGAGATCTATGCCCTGGCCCAGGGCAACATGGTGGTGGGCGGCGCCGGCGCATCGGCCGGTGGGAGCAAGGTGCAGATCAACCACCTGAGCGCAGGCCGCATTCCGCTGGGCGCGCAGGTGGAGCGGGCCGTGCCCACGCCGCTCAATGAGGGCGACACCATCAACCTGGGCCTGAACGCCTCGGACTTCCAGACCGCCCGCCGCGTGGCGCAGGCCATCAACACCAAGTTGGGCAACGGCCTGGCCACGGCGCTGGACGGGCGCACGGTGCAGGTGCGCGCGCCCATCGACCCCGGCGCCCGCGTGGGCTTCATCGCCGACCTGGAGGAGCTGCCGCTCGAATCCTCCACGCCCTCGGCCAAGGTGGTCATCAACGCCCGCACGGGCTCGGTGGTGCTCAACCAGGCGGTCACGCTGGGGCCTTGCGCCATCGCCCATGGCAACCTGTCGATCACCATCAGCAGCACGCCCGTCATCAGCCAGCCCAACCCGTTCTCGCAAGGGCAGACGGTGGTCACGCAAAAGAGCGACATCACCATCAACCAGGAACCGGGCAACGTGATCCAGATGCCCGCGTCGCCGCAGCTGGCCGACGTGGTCAAGGCCCTCAATACGCTGGGCGCCACGCCGGGCGACCTGCTGGCCATCCTGCAGGCCATCAAGGCCGCCGGCGC
>DATLGV010000808.1:0-2352 GCA_035540275.1 Acidovorax sp.
TTGGCCAGGTCGATGCCAATGGTTGTAATCTTCATGGTGGACGCTCCTGCTGGTTTGAGTGGAACAACTAACGTCTCCACTGTGGCACTTTCGATGCCGTTTAGGGTGGGGGCGTCCATCCCATTGGTTTACGATCTTTTCAGGGCCGCCCAAGTGCCTTGTCGGGCGGTCTGCAGCGTTGCGGCGCGTTCTGACACCGATCCCTAGTGTGCTGTCCCGCAAATAACTGCACATGAAATCGCGTCCTCACCCCCAGGGCTGCGTTGCAAATCCTCGCGATAGCTACGGCTATCACTGCGGTTTGCGCCTTGTCCTGGGCGCGATGCCATCGATTTCATTTCGTGCAGCCATTTACGGGACAGCACACTAGCCGGCCCTCTCCCCAGGGCGTGCAGGGCTGCCGTAGCGCCCGCTGCCGTGGTGGTGCCCGAAGTGTTTTCACCGGTTGACCGCCCCGTGGGCGGGGCCTATTCTGGGCGCAGCAGGGCAGGCGATGCCCTCGTTCCCCACACCGAGCCACCGGCCGCCCCACGCTCCAGACAACCATGCACAAAGAATTCCACCACGATGCCGTGCGCCGCCTGCAGGCGCTGATCGAGCGCGAGACGGGCAAGCCCCTGGGCGAGGCGGCGCAGGCCGAGATGGCAGACATCCTGCACGGCATGGAATCCCCCGAGGGCGCCGCCACCAACGGCCTGGCCGCCGCGCCGCGCGAGGTCACCATCCTGCTGGCCGACCTGCGCGGGTTCACCGCACTGTCGGGCTCGCAGCCTGCGTCGTTGGTCATTCCTGCGCTCAACCGCTGCCTGGCACGGCTGTCCGAGGTGGTGTTCAAGTACCAGGGCACCATCGACAAGTTCATGGGCGACTCGATCATGGTGCTGTTCGGTGCCCCGGTGGCCCGCGATGACGATGTGGACCGCGCGCTGCTGTGCGCGGTGGAGATGCAGATCGCCATGCGCGAGCTGAACCTTGCCCACCTGGCCGAGCGCCTGCCCGAGGTGTTTCTGGGCATCGGCGTGAACACGGGCACCGTGATGGCCGGGCGCTTTGGCTCTGACGTGTATTCCGAATACACGGTGATCGGCGAGGCGGTGAACCTGGCTTCACGCATCGAGGCGCTGAGCCTGCGCGGCCAGGTGCTCATCAGCGACTCCACCTACCAGCGCTGCTGGGGGCTGGTGTCGGCGTCTGCGCCCATGCAGGTGTACGTCAAGGGGCGCACGCAGCCCGTCAATCTGCGCGAGCTGATCGCCATCCCTTCGCACAAGCTCAAGGTGCCGCGCCAGGAGTTCCGCCGCAGCCACCGCGTGGATGCGCGCCTGCCCTGCCTGTGCCAGCGCATGCAGGACAAGATCGTGGTGCCCCACATCGTGCACGGCGCCATCCGCGACATCGGCTACCACGGCCTGCTGGTGGAACTGATCGAGCCGCTGGAACCCCACAGCGAGATCAAGCTGGAGTTTGAGCTGCCGCTGGTGGACTACCGCGTGGGCGACGTGTACGCGCGCGTCGTCACCCTCAAGCAGGAGGGCGACGAATGGGTGGCCGGGCTGGAGTTCACCTCCATCAGCGCCGAGTGCCGCGCCAAGGTGCAGATGTTTGTGCAGCTTCTGGTGGCGCACTGAGGCGCGCACACTGGCGCACACCGCACCGCGGGCCGTTCAGCATCCCAGCATGCTGGCGAGATCGTTCAGGTCCTGGGCGTGCAGGTCATTGCCCGGCTGGGGCGACACATCCTTGGGCTGTGCCACGCCAAACTCGTGCGGCCGCTCGATGTACGCCGTGCGCAGGCCGCAGCCCCGCGCAGCAGCCAGATCGTCGTGGTGCGCCGCCACCAGCGCCACCTGCTGCGGTGGCAGGTCAAACACCCGCGCCGCGCCCAGGTAGGTGTCCGGGTGGGGCTTGTAGGCCTTGAACACCTCGGCGCTCAGCACGCAGTCCCAGGGCAGCCCGGCGCGCTTGGCCATGTCGGTCAGCAGGCCGATGTTGCCGTTCGATAGTGTGGTGATGGTGTAACGCTGCTTGAGCCGCGTCAGGCCCTGCACGCTGTCGGGCCAGGCGTTGAGCCGGTGCCACACGCGGTTGAGGTGGTGGCGCTCCGCCTCGCCCAGGTGGCTCAGGCCAAAGCGCGGCAGGATCTCGTCCAGGATCTGCCGGTGCAGGGCATCGATCAGCGTCCAGCCCTGTTCGCCGCGCATCACCCGCGCCATGGCAGGCTGGTAGCCCGCGCGCCACGCCAGCGCGAAGGCATCGGCATCCACCCGGGGGTAGAGCGCACGCACCTCGCGCGCAATGCTGCCGTGCCAGTCCACCACGGTGCCAAAGATGTCGAAGGCCAGCACCTGCACC
>DATLGV010000809.1:0-2030 GCA_035540275.1 Acidovorax sp.
CTGGCCGTCAACTGCAGCATGCTGGCGTTGGCCGTGTGGCTGCTGCGCACGCAGGACATCTACACCCCCCTGGGGCTGTGGCGCCGCATGGAGCCGCCCCACTGGCCCACCCTTGCGGGCTTTGCCAGGCTCGGCATTCCGGCAGGACTGGCCGTGATGGTGGAGGTGACCTCCTTCACCCTGATGGCCTTGTTCATCGCGCGCCAGGGCACCACGTCGGCAGCCGCCCACCAGATCGCCGCCAACATGGCCGCCGTGCTCTACATGGTGCCGCTGTCGCTGTCCATCGCCACCAGCGCGCGGGTGAGCTACTGGCTGGGTGCACAGCAGCCCCAGCGAGCCCGCCAGGTGGTTTTGATGGGTTTTTCGCTCGCTGCATTCGTGGGCATTGCCCTGGCAGCTATCTTATTAATAGCAAAAGAGTCGATCACTCAGATCTACACCGACAACGCCAGCGTGGCAGCCGTGGCCGGCGCGGTGCTGGTCTGGGTGGCGGCGTACCATGCCGCCGACGCGGTACAGACGCTGTGCGTGTTTGTGCTGCGCTGCTATCGCATCACGCTGGCACCACTGGTGGTGTACTGCGCGCTGCTGTGGGGCGCAGGCCTGGCGGGAGGCTACTGGCTGGCTTATGGGGGCAGCGGACCTTGGTCGGGTGCGGCTTCGCCCACCCCCTTCTGGGCGGCCAGTGCGGCGGCGCTTGCGGTCACCGCACTGCTGTTTGCTGCCATGCTCTGGCGTGCCATCAGCCCGGCAGCGCAAAACCACGCAAGCGGTTCGCAGGGAAAGTGACCGAAAACACCGAGCCTTTGCCCAGGGTGCTGGCAATGTCCAGCGTGGCGCCGTGGCGCTGCAGCACATGCTTGACGATGGCCAAGCCCAGGCCCGTGCCACCGGTCTCGCGCGAACGGCTGCGGTCCACCCGGTAAAAGCGTTCCGTCAGGCGCGGGATATGTTCGGGCGCAATGCCCGTGCCGGTGTCGTGCACGGAGAACACGGCACTGCCGTCCTCCTTGCGCAGCCACTGCACCTCGATGGAACCGCCGCCGGGCGTGTAGCGCACCGCGTTGTTGACGAGGTTGGTCAAGGCGCTTTGCAGTTCGGCAGGCACGCCAGCAATCTCGCCCTCGGCCCGCAGCAGGTCGGCCGCCGGAAAGCGGATCGCATGCGGGCGTTGCTGATTCTGCGTGAGCAGCGCCGACAGGGCTCGACCCTCTTCTTCACAGCGCTGCAGCAGCGACTGCACCGGCATCCACTCCGCCATGCCGGGCAGCGGGCTGCCCTCGAGGCGCGACAGCGTGAGCAAATCCTGCACCACGCTTTGCATGCGCTGCGCCTGCTGCGCCATCATGCCCAGATAGCGCGATCGCTCCTCGGTACTCAAAGGCAGGGTCTGCAGGGTTTCGACAAAACCGGTCAGCACCGTGAGGGGTGTGCGGATTTCGTGCGACACATTGGCCACGAAATCGCGCCGCATGGCATCGGCCTGCTCCAGCGCCGTGACATCGCGCGACAGCAGCAGCGTGCGGCCATCGCCATAGGGGTGCAGGTGCACCGAGATGCGCACGGGCCGGGACGGCGTGCTCAGGCGCCCTTCCAGCACCACATCGCTGGTGAAGTCCTTGGCGGCAAAGTAGGCCGTGAATTCCGGGTTGCGCAGCAGGTTGCCAATGGACTGCATGACGTCGCGCTGCGCATCAAAGCCAAACTGGTTGGCCGCCATCTGGTTGCACCATTCGATGCGGCCCTGGGCGTCGAGCAGCACCACGCCGTTGGGTGAGGCTTGAAGGGCGGCCAGTATCTCCTGCAACCGGTCCTGGCTGTCCCGTATCTGCGCTTCCTGCTTGCGCAGCAGCCGCCGCGCGCGGTCCGCAGCCTCGCCCCAGATGCCGCGCATGGACGGCACGGACGCCAGGTCGCCCGTACGCAGCCAGCGCAGCACCCGCACGCCGCGCAGCAAGTCCCAGACAAACCACGCCCAGGCAGCAATGGCCGCCCCCAGCGCGGCACCCCAGGTCCCGCCTTGCCAC
>DATLGV010000810.1:0-1925 GCA_035540275.1 Acidovorax sp.
CCATCCGTGCCCACCGTTTTGCGCAGCAGCGGGTTGCCTGTGCGGGCGCCGGTGGCGGGGTCGGTGGCGTATACCTCCAGCTGTGCGCCCGCCAGGGGCAGGTTGTTGCTGAAGTTGCCGGTTTTGGGGTCTGCGGGGTCCACGCCCAGGCCGGTGACCTTGCCGTTCAGGGTCACAGATTTTTCGGCAGCGATCTCGGTGCGTGCGGGAGCCTTGCCAGTGATGAAGCGGTAGGTGGCTTCAAACGCTGCGGGGGAATATGACGTCTCGCGGTGGTCGATGCGCGGGATCACCACGTTGGTGGCGCCCTTGAGTTCGGGGCCGGCAGCGGTCACGTTGGTGGCCGTGCCTTTCTGGCCGATCCACAGGCCATCGGGCTGGGCGAACTTGTCGTTGTTGTCCGAGCGGATGGTCATCCATTTCACCGGGCCGCTGACCTCGTCGCCCGCTGCGTTCTTGGGGGCGTTCAGTGCTTTGAGGAAGGGGCCTGTGCCCGAGAACTCGTTGCCTTCGCGGAACCCCGGGATCGCCCACACGCCGTGGTTGGGGGTGCCGCCCAGGATGGCGTGGCTCACGGTCTTGTCGCCGCCGCCGTTGTAGATGTAGTTGCGGATGGCGTTGCCGCCGCGTGAATTGCCAACCAATACGACTTGGCTGGCGCCCGTGGCTTGGAGCACCTTGTCCACCTCGGCCTTCAGGTAGGCCATGTGCTCTGCGGCCGATGTGCGGCCCGCCTGGGGCTTCGCGTCCTCGTCACGCGCGAGCGGGTAGGGCACGTCGATGGCGTGCAGCCGCTCGCGCGGCCAGCCGTTCGATTCGAACCGCCACACGGTGGTTTGCCACAGCGCAGCGGTATCGCCGTTGCCGTGCACAAAGACGATGGGCGGTGCCTCGGCCAGGCTGGGGCTCTTGGTGGCGCAGCCAGCCAGGGCCAGGGTGGCTGCTGCAGCGGTGGCCAGCAGGAGGGATCGGCGTTGCAGCCAGAGTGTGTTGTTCATGAAGCTGTCTCCAGAAAGAAAAAATGCCCGTGGACCAGTGAATCCACGAGCATCGTTGATGGCTGTGACGCGCCTGCGTCAGGTGCCGTCAGGCAAACACGCCTGCGGTGTCCTGCATGCGGGCGGACACTTCGCCCAGGTGGTGCAGCGTGTCGCCAAAGGTCACTTCCAGCTGGGTGAGCTTCTTGAAGTAGTGGCTCACGATGTATTCGTCCGTCACGCCGATGCCGCCATGCAGTTGCACGGCCTGCTGGCCCACAAAGCGCATCGACTGGCCCAGCTGTACCTTCGCACGGGCCATGGCGGCGCGGCGTTCGGCGGTGGGGGCGCCCAGCTTGAGGCTGGCGTAGTAGCTCATCGAGCGGGCCAGCTCCAGCTGCATCTTCATGTCGGCCACGCGGTGGCGCAGCGCCTGGAAACTGGCAATGAACACGCCGAACTGCTTGCGCTGGTTCATGTATTCGACCGTGATGGCCACGGTCTTGTCCATCACGCCCACGGCTTCGGCGCAGGCGGCGGCGATGCCGGTGTCCACGGCCAGCTCCAGCGCGGCCAGGCCGTCGGTGGTGATGAGCGTGGCGGGGGCGTTGGCCAGGTGCACCTCGGCAGCGCGGCTGCCGTCTTGCGTGACGTAACCCTGCGTGGTTACGCCGCTCGCAGTGCGTTCGACCAGGAAGAGGGCGATCTTTCCATCCAGTTGTGCGGGCACGACAAAGGCGTCCGCCTTGTCACCAGCAGGCACTACGCTTTTGATCGCTGTAACGGTAAATCCCGACTGCGCCTTGGCCGCTTTGGCATCGCAAACATCCAGGCGGTAGCGCGCCTTGCGCTCCTGCTGGGCCAGCACCACCAGCGCCTCGCCGCTGGCCACGCGGGGCAGCCAGGCACTTTGCACTTCGGCGGGTGCGTAGTTAGACAGCACACTGC
>DATLGV010000811.1:0-4196 GCA_035540275.1 Acidovorax sp.
CTTCCAGCGTCGCGGTGCGGCCCAGGATGTCCTTGGCCTTGGCGGTGTCCTGCACGCCGGGCAGCTGCACCACGATGCGGTCCAGGCCCTGCTGCTGGATCACGGGCTCGGCCACGCCCAGCTCGTTGATCCGGTTGTGCAGCGTGACCATGTTCTGCTTGAGCGCCTGCTCCTGCACCCGGCGTGTGGCCTCGGGCTTGATCGATGCGCGCAGCTTGAACTCGGTGCCTTCCGGCGTGGTGGCGACCTGCAGATCGGCGAACTGGTCGGCGATCAGGTTGCGGGCGGCCGTGGCCGTGGCTTCGTCGCGCACCTTGATGTCGATGGACTGGCCGTCGCGGCTGATGCCGCCGTGGCGGATGTTCTTGTCGCGCAGTGCGGTGCGGATGTCGCCCGCATAGGACTCCGCCTTCTTGGTCAGTGCCGCCTGCATGTCCACCTGCAGCATGAAGTGCACGCCGCCGCGCAGGTCCAGGCCCAGGTACATGGGATTGGCGTGCAGGGCCTTGAGCCACAGCGGCGAGCGCGACACCAGGTTGAGGGCCACGATGTACGACGGGTCGTTGGCGTCGGGCACCAGCGCCTTCTGGATGGCGTCCTTGGCCTTGAGCTGGGTGTCGGGCGTGTCAAAACGCGCGCGCACCGAGTTGCCCTCCAGCGCCACAAAGTCGGGCGTTACGCCAGCGGCCTTGAGGGCTTCTTCCACCCGCTGCTGCACGGCGGTGTCCACCTTGATGGTGGCCTTGGCCGACGACACCTGCACGGCAGGCGCCTCGCCAAAGAAATTGGGCAGGGTGTACAGGGCCCCCACCAGCAGCACGATCACCAGGATCGCGTACTTCCAGACCGGATAACGGTTCATGATCGCGCTCTCACCTCGGTTGTGCAGGCGCCCTACGCGCCAGCGCCCCCTGACCCCGCGCCCGGCCTGGCCGGAGCGCGCAGCGCCTCAGGGGGATGTTCATGGATTACTTGACGGAGCCCTTGGGCAACACCTGCACCACGGCGCTGCGCTGCAGTTGCACTTCCACGCCGCTGGCGATCTCGATGTGCAGGAAACCTTCGGACAGGCGCGTGACCTTGCCGACGATGCCACCGGCGGTCGCCACTTCATCGCCCTTGGCGATGGCGTCGATCATGGCGCGGTGTTCTTTCTGGCGCTTCATCTGGGGGCGGATCATGACGAAGTACAGCACCACAAACATGAGCACCAGGGGCAGCATGCCGGTCAGGGAGGACATGATGTCACCGCCGCCAGCGGCTGCGGCAGGTGCGGTTTGGGCGAAAGCGGAAGAAATAAACACGGACGGGACTCCACAACGGATGGTCAAAATTCACACAACCCGCCCACACCAAGCGCCAAGGCGCCCGCCGGGGCAGAACAGGGCATTGTATGCGGCGCCCTGGGCCCCGCCCAAGGGGTAAGACCCAAGCCTGCAGCGGGTGTTTGCCGCCTGCCGGGCCCACCGCGGGGCGCTCCGCGGAAATACGACCCCGAAACGGCTGATGCGCTGGTGGCGCATGCTTCAGTAGCTGCACTATTCATAGCAAAAGCCCGCACAGGTGCGGGCTTTCGTCGGGGGCAGCGACCGCGCAAGGACCGCTCAGGCGGCCTGACGCTGGACCGCAGCGCCCGAGCGCCACCGGGCCATCAGGCCGTCCCACTTGGGGCGCGCCGCCTTCAGGTGCCGCTCCTTCACGTGGCCGTAACCGCGGATCTCCTCGGGAATGCGGGCAATTTCCACCGCCAGCGCCAGGTTGTCGGCATTCAGGCGGGCCAGCAGCTCGTCGATGCAGGCGCGGTATTCGGCGATCAGTGCCCGCTCCATGCGGCGCTCCTCGGTCTTGCCGAAGATGTCCAGCGCCGTGCCGCGCAGCCCTTTCATCTTGGCCAGCACGCCAAACGCGCTGCGCATCCAGGGGCCGAACGGCTGCTTGACCAGCTCGCCCTGGGCGTTCTTCTTGGCGGTCAGGGGCGGCGCCAGGTGGTGCACCAGCTTGTAGTCGCCTTCAAACATGTTGGCGATCTTGTCCGTGAAAGCCTTGTCGGTGTGCAGGCGCGCCACCTCGTACTCGTCCTTGTAGGCCATGAGCTTGAACAGGTAGCGGGCCACGGCCTCGGACAACTTCGTGCTGGTGCCCAGCTTCGCTTCCGCTGCCTTCACCTTCTCGACGAAGGCCTGGTACTCAGAGGCGTAGGCTGCGTTCTGGTAGCCGGTCAGGAACTCCACACGCTTGGCCACCATCTCGGCCAGCGAGGGCTTCTTGACGAACTGGATCACCTGCGCTGCCTGGAACAGGGACTGCACGGCCGCGAGGTCGTGCGCGCAGCGGCGGCCCCATTCAAAGGCGGCCTTGTTGTTGTCCACCTGCACGCCGTTGAGCTCCATGGCGCGCATCAGCGATGCGAACGTCAGTGGCACCCGGCCCTTTTGCCAGGCATAGCCCAGCATCAGCGGGTTGGTGTAGATGCTGTCGCCCAGCAGTTGCGTGGCCACCTGCTCGGCATCGAAGCTGCCCACGCCGCCCGCGCCCACGGCGGCGCTGATGGCCGCGTCGCAGTTGCCACCGGGGAACTGCCAGTCCGGGTTGTTCACAAACGCCGCCGTGGGCGTGCTGTGGGTGTTGAGCGCCACAAAGGTACGGCCGGGCTGCATGACAGCCAATGTGTACTTGTGCGCGGCCACGATGGAGTCGCAGCCGATCACCAGGTCGGCCTTGGCGGTATCGACCTTGGTGGTGTAGATGGCGTCGGGGCGGTTGGCGATCTGGATATGGCTCCAGGTGGCGCCGCCCTTCTGGGCCAAACCACCGGCGTCCTGCGTGATCACGCCCTTGCCGTCCAGGTGCGCGGCCATGCCCAAGAGCGAGCCGATGGTGATCACGCCCGTACCGCCCACACCGCCCACCACGATGCCCCAGGCGCTTTCGGCCACGGGCAGCACAGGCTCAGGAATGGAGGGCAGCGCCGACAGGTCGCCCTTCTTCTCTTTCTTGGGCTTCTTGAGCTGGCCGCCTTCCACCGTCACAAAGCTCGGGCAGAAGCCGTTGACGCACGAGTAGTCCTTGTTGCAGGTGCTCTGGTTGATGCGGCGCTTGCGGCCGAATTCGGTCTCCACGGGCTCCACGCTCAGGCAGTTCGACTTGGTCGAGCAGTCGCCACAGCCCTCGCACACCAGCTCGTTGATGACCACGGTCTTGTCGGGCGTGGCCAGCTTGCCGCGCTTGCGGCGGCGGCGTTTTTCGGTCGCGCAGGTCTGGTCGTAGATGATGGCGGTGCAGCCTTGGATCTCGCGGAACTGGCGCTGGATGGTGTCCAGCTCGTCGCGGTGGTGCACCGTCACGCCGTCGGCCAGGGCCACGCCGTCGTACTTGTGCGGCTCGTCCGTCACGATGACCAGCTTGGCCACGCCTTCGGCCTTCAGGCTGTTCATGATCTGCAGCACCGAGTGGCCCTCGGGCCGCTCGCCCACCTGCTGCCCCCCGGTCATGGCCACCGCGTCGTTGTAGAGCACCTTGTAGGTGATGTTCACGCCCGCTGCGATGCTCTGGCGGATGGCCAGCAGGCCGCTGTGGAAATAGGTGCCGTCGCCCAGGTTGGCAAAGATGTGCGCGTCGGTCGTGAAGGGCTGCTGGCCCACCCAGGTCACGCCCTCGCCGCCCATCTGCGTGAAGGTGCTGGTGCGGCGGTCGGGCATCCAGTTGACCATGTAGTGGCAGCCAATGCCCGCCACAGCGCGCGAGCCTTCGGGCACGCGGGTGCTGGTGTTGTGCGGACAGCCGCTGCAGAACCAGGGGGCGCGTTCGCCCGTGTCCACCTTCAGCTCCGTCATGGCACGCTCGCTGGCGTCGATGATGGCCAGGCGCGCTTCCATGCGGGCCACGATGTCTGAAGGCACGCCCAGTTTCTTCAGGCGCTTGGCAATCGCCTTGGCGATGATGGCGGGCGTGAGGTCGGCCTTGGCGCGCAGCAGCCAGTTCTGGCTGGGGTTGGGCATGCTCCATTCGCCGCCCGTGGCATCGCCTTCGGGCTCGTCGAACTTGCCCAGCACGTTGGGGCGCACATCGGGGCGCCAGTTGTACAGCTCTTCCTTGAGCTGGTATTCGATGACCTGGCGTTTTTCTTCCACCACCAGAATCTCTTGCAGGCCCTGCGCAAAGTCGCGGGTGATGGTGGCTTCGAGCGGCCACACCAC
>DATLGV010000812.1:0-3362 GCA_035540275.1 Acidovorax sp.
CTGCATGAGCCTCGGCCAGCAGCTCCTGCGCGTAAGCCTGCGCACGTTCCAGACCGAGCAACGATACGTAAGTGGGTTTGTCTGCGGCCGCGTCCTTGCCAGCCGTTTTCCCCAGCGTGGCCGAGTCCGCCACCACGTCCAGGATGTCGTCCACCACCTGGAACGCCAGCCCCATGGCGGCGCCGTAGTCGGACAGTGCCTGGTAGGCAGCGGGCGCCGCGTGGCCGCACAGGGCCCCCATGAGCACGCTGCCCTGGAGCAAGGCGCCCGTCTTGAGGCGGTGCATCTGGCGCAGTTGGGCCTCGGTCAACGCCACGCCCACGCTGGCCAGGTCAATCGCCTGGCCTCCCGCCATGCCAGCCGAGCCCGCAGCCCGCGCCAGCAGCCTGCACAGGGCCGCCTGCGTGGCGGCGGGGATCAGCGTGGGGTCGGGGGTCAGCAGCTCAAACGCAAAGGCCTGCAGCGCATCGCCCGCCAGCAGGGCCTGGGCTTCGCCAAACTGCACATGCACCGTGGGCTTGCCACGGCGCAGCACGTCGTTGTCCATGCAGGGCATGTCGTCATGCACCAGCGAATACGCGTGGATCAGCTCGACCGCGCACGCGGCCCGCAGGGCGGCTTCGTCCAGGGCTGCACGCACCACGGCATCTCCAGGCACCGCAGGGTCCTGGGCCGCACTGCGCGCGCCCTCGTAGGCAGCCAGCACCAGCAGGGGCCGCAGGCGCTTGCCGCCATCCAGCACGGCGTAGCGCATGGCATCGCCCAGCCCGGCCGGCGCGCCGTCGCCCACCCACCGGGAGAGGGCCTGCTCCACATCGGCCAGGTGGTTCTGGCTCCAGAGGTTGGTGTCCAGGGGCTGGCCCGCCACCGTCGAAGGGGTCATCGGCAACGCGCTCATTCCTGGTTCCATGGTTGCAGTTGGCCGTCATCCAGCACCTTGATCTGGTCCTGCACGGCATCGAGCCGGTGGCGGCAAAACGCCAGCAAGGTGGCGCCGCGCTGGTAGCCTGCCAGCATCTGGTCCAGCGGCAGCTGGCCCGACTCGATCCGGGCCACGAGTTGCTCCAGCTCCTCCAGGGCCGCCTCGTAGCTGGCAGGTTCGGCGGGAGGAACAGGGGTTGCAGGGGCCTTGGGCATGGAGGGGGCGGCAGTGCGCGGATGAAAAACCGGTGATTTTAGGCGCAGCGCTGTGGCGCCCGTGTCAGACAGCGGCCGATCCGTGGGAGGCCTCTATTTTTGGTGGACCCGGTGTTTTCTATTCACGTAGCGGGGGTGCGGGAATAACCCCACCGCCTATAATCCCATTCCCGTCGAGCCGGCTACCCACCCTAGCCGGTTTTCTTTTTCCAGATGCGCCTTCACCGGTGCACCTCCCGCACTCTCTCTGTGGGGAGTCTTTAGGTCAGGTCACCCATGTCTGATTTAAGTCTTCAACTGCAGCAGGCCGCAAGCCAACTACCAGTTTCGAGCTACTTTGACGATGCGCTGTTCCAGCGCGAGCTGGAGACCATCTTCCAGCGCGGGCCCCGCTACGTGGGGCATCAATTGGCTGTGCCCAACGCGGGCGACTACTACGCACTGCCCCAGGAGGGCGAGGGCCGCGCCCTGGTGCGCAACGCCCAGGGCGGCATCGAGCTGGTGTCCAACGTGTGCCGCCACCGGCAGGCCGTCATGCTCAAGGGCAAGGGGTCGCTGAACACCCAGCAAAAGGGCAGCGCGGGCGGCAACATCGTGTGCCCCTTGCACCGCTGGACGTACAACCCCAAGGGGGAGCTGCTGGGCGCGCCACATTTTGCGCACGACCCATGCCTGAACCTCAACAACTACCAGCTGCGTGAGTGGAACGGTCTTCTGTTTGAAGACAACGGCTATGACGTGGCCGCCGACCTGGCCCAGATGGGCCCGCGCGCCGACCTGGACTTTGGCGGCTATGTGCTCGACCATGTGGAGCTGCACGAGTGCAACTACAACTGGAAGACCTTCATCGAGGTCTATCTCGAGGACTACCACGTCGGCCCGTTCCACCCGGGCTTGGGGCAATTCGTCACCTGCGACGACCTGCGCTGGGAGTTTGGCAAGAACTACTCCGTGCAGACCGTGGGCGTGGCCAACCGCCTGGGCAAGGCGGGCAGTCCGGTGTACGAGCGCTGGCACAAGGCGCTGCTGGACTACCGCGAAGGCAAGCCGCCGAAGTACGGCGCCATCTGGCTCACGCTGTACCCGCACATCATGATCGAGTGGTATCCGCATGTGCTGACCGTGTCCACGCTGCACCCCATCAGCCCGACCAAGACGCTGAACATGGTGGAGTTCTACTACCCCGAGGAAATCGCTGCCTTCGAGCGCGAGTTCGTCGAGGCGCAGAAGGCCGCGTACATGGAGACCTGCATCGAGGACGACGAGATCGGCGAGCGCATGGACGCAGGCCGCAAGGCCCTGCTGGCACGCGGCGACAACGAAGTCGGCCCCTACCAGAGCCCGATGGAAGATGGCATGCAGCACTTTCACGAGTGGTACCGCGAGGCCATGGGGAGCGGCACCATCGACCCGGCTGCGGCAAAACGCTGAATACAGAGGCAAAACCCCGCCAATCTGCAGGCCCGCCGAGGCTTGCTCTCATTACAATAGCTGCCAGTGCTTAAAAAATAAGCGCTGGCAGCTATTTTCATTTGTGCGCTCCAAGGCGCCCCTCAAGAGATCACAACCCGATGCAAGCCCTCTGGATGGTGTTGGCCGCGTTCCTTTTTGCCAGCATGGGCGTGTGCGTCAAGATCGCCTCGGAGTTCTTCAACTCGGCGGAGCTGGTGTGTTACCGGGGGCTGATCGGCATGTTCATTCTCTGGCTGCTGTCACGCTCACAAAACGTGACGCTCGCCACGCGGTACCCCGGCATGCACGCCTGGCGTAGCCTCGTGGGGGTGGCGTCGCTGGGTGCCTGGTTCTACGCCATTGCACACCTGCCACTGGCCACCGCCATGACGCTCAACTACATGAGCAGCGTGTGGATCGCGGCCTTTCTGGTCGGCGGCACGCTGCTGGCCTGGCGGCCCTCTGCCGCCACGCCCCGGCCCGCCCTGCAAGGCCCGCTGGTGCTGACGGTGCTCACAGGGTTCGTGGGCGTGGTGCTGATGCTGCGCCCCAGCCTGGACCAGAACCAGGCGTTCGCCGGGATGATCGGCCTGATGTCCGGCCTGTCGGCCGCCTTTGCCTACATGCAGGTGGTGGCGCTGTCGCGCCTGGGCGAGCCGGAGTCGCGCACCGTCTTCTACTTTGCCGTGGGCTCGGCCGTGGCGGGCGGCGTGGCCATGCTGTTCACCGGCATGTCGGACTGGCCGGGCTGGCAGGCGCTGTGGCTGCTGCCG
>DATLGV010000813.1:0-4081 GCA_035540275.1 Acidovorax sp.
TCTGCGCGCCAATGGCCATGATGAGCATGGCGGTGGAGGTGAAACCGTGAACAAAGGCAGTGGAGACCATGGGCAGGGATTCTGGCGACAGGCCTGCGTTGACGCCAGCTATACTTTTTAACGATCCGTCAGAACCGCTAACCACCTATGCAGCTCGACTCCGCCCAGCTCAACGCCTTTGCCACGGTGATCGACGAGGGCAGCTTCGAGCGCGCGGCGGCCGTGCTGCATGTCACGCGCTCGGCGGTGTCGCAGCGCATCAAGCTGCTGGAGGAGCGCGTGGGCCAGGTGCTGGTGCGCCGTGCCACGCCCTGCACGCCCACCGAAGCGGGCCAGGCGCTGTACCGCCACGCGCGCGAGGTGGCGCTGAGCGAGGCCGACGCGCTGGCCACCCTTGGCGGCGGGCAGCACAGCACCACGCGGCTGGCGATTGGGGTGAATGCCGACTCGCTGGCCACCTGGTTCCCCCACGCCATGGCGCAGGCGGCCGAGTGGCAGGCCATCACCTTCGACATCCATGTGGAAGACCAGGACCATTCGGCCAACCTGCTGCGCGAGGGCCGCGTGATGGCCGCCGTAACGGCCGACCCCCAGCCCGTGCAGGGCTGCCAGGTGCTGCCGCTGGGCACGCTGCGCTACCGCGCGCTGGCCAGCCCCACCTTCATGCAACGGCACTTTGCGCAGGGGGTGAACGCGGCCACGCTGGCAGAGGCGCCCATGCTGGTGTTCAACCGCAAGGATGCGCTGCAGGCCCGTTTCGTGAGCCGCATCACGCGCCGCCAGCTGGCGCCGCCCGTGCACTGGCTGCCCGAGGCGCACGCCTTTGTCAAAGCCACGCGCGCCAGCCTGGGCTGGGGCATGACGCCCGACCCGCTGGTGGAGGACGACCTGAAGACCGGCACCCTGGTCGAGCTGATTGCGAACAAGCCCGTGGATGTACCGCTGTACTGGCAGTGCTGGCGCCTGAAGGTGCAGGCGCTGCAGCACATGACGAAGGCAGTGCAGCAGGCGGCGGCGCTGACGCTGCTGCGCTGAGTCGGCCCGCACGGGTGGTCGGCCGCGCCGCGCTCATCGGCGCTGCGCGAACTTCTGCACGAACTGGGGCTCGGGTGGAGGGCTTCAGGCCCCGCCGTCCACCACCACCGGCACGCGCTGCGCCAGGGCGCACATCAGCTCGTAACCCACGGTGCCTGCCGCCTGCGCCACCTCGTCGATGGGCAACACCACACCATTGCCGGCCCGGCCCCACAGCGTCACCTCGCTGCCAAAGCCCGCGTCCACACCCGCCTGCTGCAGGGGGGTCAGGTCCACGGTCACCATGTCCATGCTCACCCGCCCCACCAGGCGCGTGCGCACACCGTTCACCAGCACCGGCGTGCCGGTGTCGCAGTGGCGCGGGTAGCCGTCGGCGTAGCCACAGGCGGCAATGCCGATGGTGAGCGGGCCGTCGGCCGTGAAGCGTGAGCCATAGCCCACGGTGTCGCCCGCCTGCAGCTGCTGGGTGGCGATGAGGCGGGTGGCCAGCGTCATGGTGGGTTGCAACCCCCAGTGGCTGGCGTCGTGCTCGGGGAAGTCGGGGGCGCTGCCGTACACCACGATGCCCGCGCGCACCCAGTCGGCGCGCACCCCGGCCTGGGCTGCGTGGCGCAGGATGGCGGCGCTGTTGCTCAGCGTGCGCTCGCCCGGCAGGTCCTGGGCGGCCGTGTTGAAGGCGGCCATCTGGTGCGCAATGCCGCGCGGGCCATCGGCATCGCTGAAGTGGGTCATGAACGAAATCTCGTCCACCTGCGGCAGCGCGTTGAGCCGGGCCCACGCGGCGCGGTAGCGCTGGGGCGTGAAGCCCAGGCGGTTCATGCCCGAATTCATCTTGAGGAAGACCCGGTGCGGCACCTGCGTCTTGTGGGCGGCCAGCATGTCGATCTGCTCATCGCAATGCACCGCATGCCACAGACCCAGGCGCGAGCACAGCTCCAGGTCGCGGGCCTCGAACACGCCTTCGAGCAGCAGGATGGGCCCGCGCCAGCCCAGGTGGCGCACGCGCTCGGCCTCGGCCAGGTCCAGCAGCGCAAAACCGTCGGCGCCGCGCAGGCCCTCGTACACCCGCTCGATGCCGTGGCCATAGGCATTGGCCTTGACCACCGCCCACACCTTGGCGTCGGGCGCCGACTGGCGCACACGCTGCAGGTTGTGGTGCAGGGCCGAGGCGTGGATGGTGGCAGCAATGGGACGGGGCATGGGGCAGACCTGATAGAAGCGAGGGATTTACCGGGGGACCAGCGCCGGATTCTGGCACTGTGGCCGTTTATCCGCGTGATATAACCGCCTGTCCCTCGCTACGATTCCACACATTTACCAGGGCATCAGCCCCGCTGATGCACCCACCAGCCATTCGATGAAGCGCGGTTTTTACACCATCATGTCGGCGCAGTTTTTCAGCTCGCTGGCCGACAACGCACTCTTCGTGGCCGCGGTGGAACTCCTGCGCACCGGGGGCGCCCCCGAGTGGCAGCGCGCGGCCCTGGTGCCCATGTTCGCATTGTTCTATGTGGTGCTGGCGCCCTTCGTCGGCGCCTTTGCCGACGCGCTGCCCAAGGGCAAGGTCATGTTCGTCAGCAACGCCATCAAGGTGGTGGGCTGCCTGATGATGCTGTTCGGCTCGCACCCGCTGATGGCCTACGCCGTCGTCGGCCTGGGCGCAGCGGCCTACTCGCCCGCCAAGTACGGCATCCTGACCGAGCTGCTGCCGGCGTCCCAGCTGGTCAAGGCCAACGGCTGGATCGAGGGCCTGACCATCGCATCGATCATCCTGGGCGTGCTGCTGGGCGGCCAGCTGGTGGGCCAGCAGCTGTCGGGCATGCTGCTGGGCTTTGACTTTCCCATGATCGACACCGGGGTGGACACCCCCGCCGAGGCCGCCATTGCGGCGCTGATCGGGGTGTACGCACTGGCCGCCTGGTTCAATACCCGCATTCCGCACACGGGTGTGGAGATGCGCCCCCTGCGTGCCGACCCGTCGCGCAGCGTGGTGGCCAACACGCTCAACCTGCTGCCCGACTTCTGGGCCTGCAACGGCCGCCTGTGGCGTGACAAGCTGGGCCAGATCTCGCTGGCCACCACCACCCTGTTCTGGGGCGCTGGTGGCAACCTCAAGTTCATCGTGCTGGCCTGGGCCGCCGTGGCCCTGGGCTACAACACCACGCAGGCCTCGGCCCTGACGGGTGTGGTGGCCATCGGCACCGCCGTGGGCGCCGTGGTGGCATCGATGCGCATGCGGCTGGACATGGCCACCCGCGTGATTCCGCTGGGCATTGCCATGGGGCTGCTGCTGATCCTGATGGTGTTCATCAGCAACATCTGGCTGGCCATTCCCTTCCTCATTGTGCTGGGCGGCCTGGGCGGCTACCTGGTGGTGCCCATGAATGCCCTGCTGCAGCACCGGGGCCACAACCTGATGGGCGCAGGCCGGTCGATTGCCGTGCAGAACTTCAACGAGCAGGCCTGCATCCTGGGGCTGGGGGCGTTCTACAGCCTGTCGCTCAAGCTGGGCCTGTCGGTGTTTGGCGCCATCACCACCTTCGGGCTGGTGGTGGCGGGCATCATGTGGATCATCCGCCGCTGGCACCAGCGCAACTGCGTGAACCACCGCGACGAAGTGAACCACCTGCTGGACATCGCGCGGCACGATACGCACCATTGACTCCTGATTGCGAAGCCCCCCTGTGCGGCTTCGCCGCTTCCCCCGAGGGGGACGCACCCGGTGGCCTGGAGCTATTGAAGGCTCCCCCTGAGCCGCTGCGCGTCTTCCCCCTCTCTCGCTGCGCGGGAGGGTGACGCACCCGGTGGCCTGGCAAAGCCAGTTCCACGGGTGCACTGGCCTTGAAGCGTGCCAGTTTTAACGGCTGTGCAGCATGGAACTATTTGCTACATAATTTATAGCTATAAGCGCATATTCCACTAGCGCTACCGCTTGTTTTTGCCTTCAATGCACTCTCCACTCCCCTTCGCCGCCCTGCTGTTCAACGCCTTTGTCTGGGGCCTGGCGTGGTGGCCGTTCCAGCACATGCACCAGGCGGGGCTGCAC
>DATLGV010000814.1:0-4244 GCA_035540275.1 Acidovorax sp.
CCTCGTACTCGTTGGCCTTGGGTGTCCAGGGCAGCAACTGCGTGGCCTTGTTGCGCGGGCCCAGCGGCGTGCCTGCCAACACCTGGTTTTTGCTGTCGAGCAGCGTCACCGCGTAGCGCGCCAGCACTTCGGTGGGGGTGCCATAGCGCAGCAGGCTGTCGATGGAATATTCGCCCAGCACCACGCCGCTGAACTTGCCCTGGTTGTTGAGCGGCACCTGCAACTGCAGCAGCGGGGCTGCGTCACCCGAGGTGGCTGCCGGCTGGGCGTACACGGGTTGCTGCAGGTCCCGCGCCAGGCCGAAGGTGTCGGCCGTGTCTCCGGGCTTGAGCACTTCGCCTGCAATGCGCAATTCGCCGCTGGCCAGCGTGGGGGCCGCCTGGCTGGCGCGGATGCGCCGGCGGTCGTCGATCCAGGTGATGGCCTGCAGTTCGGGGTACTGGCTGATCAGTGCTTCGGCGCGGCTGATGAACTCGGCGCGGCCCAGGTCCTGGTTGGACAGGTCGCGCGCGATGCGCATGAGCTGCTCCTGCCGCTCCAGCAGGCGCAGGCGCACCCGCTGCTGGGCGTATTCCACGTCACGCCGCAGGGCTTCTTGCTCGCGCTCGGCCTCTTCTGCGCGCAAATACCAGAACGCCGCCACGATGGCCGCCAGAAACATCAGCACCGCCGCCAGCGGGGCCAGTGCGGCAAAACGGTCTTGCCGGGTGGGTGACAAGCCGCGCCACCACTTGCGCCACCAGCGAATGGGCGCAGCCACGGTCGTGGCCGTGAGGGGGAGGGCGGTGGGCATCGAATCCATGCATGAAGTGTAGAGGAGCCCTGGCAGCGCCTCTGCCTTCCAGGGAATGTGCACTTGCAGCAAATTATTGCAATATGAAATGAAAAGGCACCATTTGAAATTGAAGAAAAATATGCGAAACTAGAGCCAACGTACTAAATTGCTGCCACACCTACAGGAGACAAAGCATGTCAGCTCAGCCCGACCCTCAGGCCGGTTTCGGCATCGGTTCCGACACCGACCAGCAAGAAACCCGTGAATGGATGGACGCGCTGTCCGCCGTCATCGACAAGGAGGGCCCGGAGCGCGCCCACTTCCTGCTGGAACAGCTTCTTGAACACGCCCGCCAGAGCAGCATTGACCTGCCGTTCTCTGCCAACACGGGTTACGTCAACACCATCGAGCCTGAAAAAGAGGCCCACTGCCCCGGCAACATCGCCATCGAGAAGCGCCTGCGCGCCTACATGCGCTGGAATGCCATGGCCATGGTGGTGCGCGCCAACCGCCTCAACCCCGCCGACGGTGGTGACCTGGGCGGCCACATTGGCTCGTTTGCCTCGGTGGCCAGCATGTTTGGCGCCGGTTTCAACCATTTCTGGCATGCCGAGAGCGAGGGCCACGGCGGCGACCTGCTGTACATCCAGGGCCACAGCGCCCCTGGCATCTACGCCCGCGCCTACCTCGAAGGCCGCCTGAGCGAAGAGCAGCTCGACAGCTTCCGCCAGGAAGTGGACGGCAAGGGCCTGTCCAGCTACCCGCATCCCAAGCTGATGCCCGAGTTCTGGCAGTTCCCCACCGTGTCCATGGGCCTGGGCCCGCTGATGGCCATTTACCAGGCGCGCTTCCTCAAGTACCTGCACGCCCGCGGCATCGCCGACACCGCCAACCGCAAGGTCTGGGTGTTCTGCGGCGACGGCGAGATGGACGAGCCCGAATCGCTGGGCGCCATCGGCCTGGCCGCACGCGAAAACCTCGACAATCTGGTGTTCGTCATCAACTGCAACCTGCAGCGCCTGGACGGCCCGGTGCGGGGCAACGGCAAGATCGTGCAAGAACTCGAAGGCGAGTTCCGTGGCGCGGGCTGGAACGTGATCAAGCTGCTGTGGGGCAATGGCTGGGACGAGCTGCTGCGCCGCGACAAGAGCGGCAAGCTCAAGCAGCTGATGATGGAGACGCTGGACGGCGACTACCAGGCCATGAAGGCCAACGACGGCGCCTTCGTCCGCAAGAACTTCTTCGGCAAGTACCCCGAGACGCTCAAGCTCGTCGAGCACATGACCGACGAAGAGGTGTTCGAACTGCGCCGTGGCGGCCACGAGCCTGCCAAGGTGTACGCCGCCTTCCATGCCGCCAACGAGCACAAGAACCAGCCCACCGTACTGCTGGTCAAGACCGTCAAGGGCTATGGCATGGGCAAGGCTGGTGAAGGCAAGAACACCGTGCACCAGACCAAGAAGCTGTCGGACGAGGACATCAAGTACATCCGCGACCGCTTCAACATCCCGATCCCCGACAGCCAGCTGGCCGAGATCCCTTACTACAAACCGGCCGACGACACGCCGGAAATGCAGTACCTGCACGAGCGCCGCAAGGCCCTGGGCGGCTACCTGCCGCACCGCCGCGTGAAGGCCGATGAGAGCTTCACCGTGCCCGCGCTGGACACCTTCAAGGCCATCTTGGAGCCCACGGCCGAAGGCCGCGAAATCTCCACCACCCAGGCCTATGTGCGCTTCATCACGCAGCTGCTGCGCGACCAGGCCCTGGGCCCGCGCGTGGTGCCCATCCTGGTGGATGAGGCGCGTACCTTCGGTATGGAAGGCCTGTTCCGCCAGATCGGCATCTACAACCCCAAGGGCCAGATGTACACCCCGGTCGACCGCGACCAGGTGATGTACTACAAGGAAGACAAGGCCGGCCAGATCCTGCAGGAAGGCATTAACGAGGCCGGCGGCATGGCCAGCTGGATCGCTGCCGCAACGAGCTACAGCACGAACAACCGCATCATGGTGCCGTTCTACGTGTATTACTCGATGTTCGGCTTCCAGCGCATTGGCGATCTGGCCTGGGCGGCGGGTGACATGCAGGCGCGTGGCTTCTTGCTGGGCGGCACATCGGGCCGTACCACGCTCAACGGCGAAGGCCTGCAGCACGAAGATGGCCACAGCCACATCCTGGCCAACACCATCCCCAACTGCGTGAGCTACGACCCGACCTTTGCCCACGAAGTGGCGGTGATCATGCACCGGGGCATGAAGCGCATGGTCGAGCAGCAAGAGAACGTTTTCTACTACATCACGCTGCTCAACGAGAACTACAGCATGCCGGGCCTCACGGCGGGCACCGAAGAGCAGATCATCAAGGGCATGTACCTGTGCAAGCCCGGCGCCGAAGGCGACAAGCGCGTGCAACTGCTGGGCTCGGGCACCATCCTGCGCGAGTCGCTGGCCGCGCAAACCCTGCTGGCCGCCGACTGGGGTGTGCAGGCCGACGTGTGGAGTTGCCCGAGCTTCAACGAACTGACCCGCGAAGGCCAGGACGCTGACCGTTGGAACCTGCTGCACCCGCTGGAGACACCGCGTGTGTCCTTCGTGGCGCAGCAACTGGGCACCAGCACTGGCCCCGTGGTCGCATCCACCGACTACATGAAGGCCTATGCCGAGCAGATCCGTCCCTTTGTTCCCAAGGGCCGCAACTACAAGGTGCTGGGCACCGACGGTTTTGGCCGCAGCGACTTCCGCAGCAAGCTGCGCGAGCACTTCGAGGTGAACCGCCACTACATCGTTGTGGCCGCCCTCAAGGCGCTGAGCGAAGACGGTGTGCTGCCCGCCACCAAGGTGGCCGAGGCGATCGCCAAGTACGGCATCAATGCAGACAAGATCAACCCGCTCTACGCATAAAACGAACGGAGACAGAACCATGGCATTGGTCAACATTCAAGTCCCGGACATCGGGGACTTCGACGAAGTGGGCGTGATCGAGTTGCTGGTCAAGGTGGGTGACACCGTGAAGGCCGAGCAGTCGCTCATCACCGTCGAATCCGACAAGGCATCGATGGAGATCCCGTCCAGCCATGCAGGCGTGGTCAAGGAACTCAAGATTGCGCTCGGCGACAAGGTCAAGCAAGGCTCTGTGATCGCCGTGGTGGAGTCCGCTGACGCGGGCGCTGCCGCAGCCCCGGCCGCTGCGCCTGCGCCTGTTGTGGCGGCTTCCGCCCCGGTGGCCGCACCTGCACCGGCTCCTGCTGCTGCAGCCCCTGCGGCCGCTGGCCCGGTCGAAGTGCGCGTCCCCGACATCGGCGACTTCAAGGACGTGGCCGTCATCGAGCTGCTGGTCAAGCCCGGCGACACCATCAAAGTTGAACAATCCCTGTTCACCGTCGAGTCCGACAAGGCCTCGATGGAGATCCCATCGCCCGCCGCTGGCGTGCTCAAGGAACTCAAAGTCAAGATCGGCGACACCGTCA
>DATLGV010000815.1:0-6438 GCA_035540275.1 Acidovorax sp.
CCGACTTGCAGAGCGGACGCAAGGTCGTGGCCCTCAACCGCTCCCTGGGCATCGCCGACTGGGACGCGATGCAGCGCGGCGATGGCAGCGTAGGCCTCAGAGGCAAACTGGCATTCGAGTGGCAGGAAGTGCCGGACGTCACCCGCGTACTGCAGCAGGCAGCCCCCTGAAGGTGGCCAGGCCTGCGAGCGGGCCTGGGACCCGAAATCCCCATCCGGTCTCCTCGATGGCGCGGACCAGGCACCGCGCCATCCATACCCACCGCCCTGCCTTGCCGTGGCCATCCCCAAGGGCAGAAGTCACTGGGGCCGGGCATGCCGCGCGCCATGCCGCACCGTGCAGCGGCCGGGCACGACCTTGAAACTTAGCCCCCAGGCGCTCTCACCACCAGCACCTTCAGCGACCGCTCTTCGTCCACATCGGTAAACACTGCCGGGTTGGCCACCCGCTCAACGAACTCCAGCGCTGGCGCGTGCTCGCGCAGCTGCGCTTGCAGGAAATGGCTGTCCAGTTCGGGGGCGTTCAGGCACAACAGGGCATGGCCGCCGGGCTCGAGCAGGTCGGGCAGGCGGCGCAGCAGGCGTGCATAGTCCTTGGTTGCGACGAAGCTGCCCTTTTGGTAACTGGGCGGGTCCACGATGACCAGGCCATAGGGGCCATTGCGATGGATCTTGCCCCAGCTGCTGAAGATGTCGTGCGGCAAAAAGGCGGCGCCGGCGGTGACGCCGTTGAGCTGGTGGTTTTGCTGCCCGATGCCGATAGCGCCCCGGCTCATGTCCACGTTAACCACCTGCTTGGCGCCCGCCTTCAGCGCCACCACCGAAAACGCACAGGTGTAGGCAAACAGATTCAACACCTTCAGGCCACGGCGGTCGTCCCGGCGGGCGATGGCAAAGTCGCGCACCCAGCGACGGCCGGCGGCCATGTCCAGGAACAGGCCATGGTTCTGCCCGCGCAGCACATGCACCCGAAAGCACACCCCAGCCTCGCTGACGGTGTGCGGTTCGGGCACGGCACCCGCCATCAGCCGTGTCTGGCTGCGCCCTTCCAGGCGCAGCGCCTCACCCCGTTGCTGGAACACCCAATTCAGCGGCTCGCCGGGCGGCGCAATCTGCGCCCACCGGGCCTGCAGAGCAGTGCCGATGGTCGCCAGCTCATCCTCTGTTGCAGGCGCAAAACTCGTCAGCACCCACACGGGTGGATACGCATCCAGCACCCACTGCTCACACCCCGGAAACAATCCACCCCGACCGTGAAAGACACGCAGGGCATCGGTGGGTAGGGGCATCGCGGCAATCGTGTCGAGCAGGGCTTGCATGCAGATCAAGGTTTCCAATAAGAACCATCGGGATAAAAAGGCAGTACGCGTCGGTCGATCATGACCAGGCAGCTATCGATTCAATAGCAAGTTGGATTATCGCTGGTGGTCCGTGCCCACCCTGGGGGTCGTTGTTTCGCCCGGTGGCCCGGTAGGCCCGGCGGTCCGTGCCGCCCCGCCTGCTGGCGCGGAGATGGCCCCATACCGGGCATCTGCGCAAGCTTGCGACCCATGTCGCTCTGGCGGTACCGGGCCGCAAAAAAGCCCGCGCGAGGCGGGCGGGCGAATGCGAAAGGCCTCTCCTACCCCATGGCTTTCAAAAATACAAAGCCGTTCACCCTGAGCCCGGCGAAGCGCTGCGCGAGGCTTCGACAGGCACAGCCTGAAGGCATGGGGTATCGAATGACTGAACGCGAATCCGTATCAGGCGCGCGGCACCGGCGCACCGGAGTTGACGCACAGCGCCATGTTCAGCGCCTTGATTGCAGTCTTGTAGTCCTCGCGCTCGATCACGAACTGCATGTTCACCTGGCGCAGCGTCTGCGAGACGCAGTTCACGTTCACTTGCGCATCGGCCAGCGCCTGTGCGGCCTTGGCCAGCACGCCGGGAATGCCGATGTTGGAGCCAATGGTGCACACGATCGCGCTGGGCTTGATCGTCACGACCTGGTAGTCCGCCTGCAGTTCGGCCACCAGCTCGGGCGTGACCTGGTTGTCCCACACCAGATGGGCGATGGAGTTGGCGTTGGTCGCCTTGAGGATGTAGCTCACGTCGTGCTTGCAGAACACGTTCATCAGGCCCGCATCAAAGCCCACGGTGCCCACCATGCTGGGATCGTGGATCTCGATCAGCGTGACCTTGTCGGTGCCGGTGACGATCTCCACGCGCGCGCGCTCGCCCACAAAATCCTTGGTGATCAGCGTGCCAGGGTGGTCGGGCTCGAAGGTGTTCTTCAAGCGGATCGGGATGCCGGCCAGCTCCATGGGCTTGGCGGCCTTGGGGTGAATGGCCTCCATGCCCACGTCGGCCAGCTGGTCGGCCACGTCGTAATTCGTGGCGCCGACCACGATGGCGTTTTCCAGGCCCACCAGGTTGGGGTCGGCAGAAGACAGGTGGAATTCCTTGTGGATCACGGCCTCGGCGGGGCGCACTTCCACGGCGATCTTGCTGAAGGTGACTTCGGAGTAGCCGCGGTCAAACTCGCGCATGATGCCTTCGGTGCCCTTGGTGTAGCCGGTGGCCACCACCACCTTGTCGCTCAGGTCCAGGCCCTTGAAGCTGTTGGCAATGCGCTCGTCAATGGTCCAGGCTTCGTTGTCGTCAAAACCGGCCAGGTCCATCAGGATGGCATTGACGCCATTGGCCTTGAGGATCTCGACCGAGTTGAACGCGCTGTGCGACTCGCCAATCGAGGCCAGCACTTCGCGCGCCGCGAGCAACACATCCTTGCGGCTGAGATAGCCGCTGGCCAGCACATGCTGCATGGCGTTCAGGTATTCACGCGCCTGGCCGATGCGCTGGTCGATGAAGGCATCGGCCACATCCAGCGGCAGGCCCAGGTCGGCGTAGCCGGCGTTCAGCTTCTTGAGGCTGACCGCCAGTTGGGTCAAGGCGTCCTGGTAGCCCTTGCCTTCGGCAAACAGGGCGTAGATGCCGCGCTCGCCCGTCTTCTTGTGCTCCAGCAGCTGGTTCGTCACGCCCGAGTAGGCCGACACCACGTAGATCCGGCCATTGATGCGCTTGGGGTCGTGCAGCACAATGTGGCGCAGCACATCGCCAAAGGCGGTCATCGAAGTGCCGCCGATCTTCTCGACAGAGATCTTGGAGTTTTGAACGTCTTGCATGGACAGGCTCGGGGGAGCAAAAAGGTTGGAAAGCTGGACGGATGCTCTGCCAAGGGGCTCAGCGGCAGGAAACCCTCTATTTTCCACGACTTTTTGCCAGGGTACTTTGACGCAGGCGATCTTGATACAGGTGCCGTCCGCGCTCGGAGGGCATGAACCTGCGGAGCAGGCACACGCCCCATGCGCCGACCCATCATCAGATTGGGGGCGTGACGGCGTTTACGAAAGGGGCTCGGAAGGCGTTGCGGATGCCTCTTCGGCGCTCAGACCCCATTGGTCCCAATCCTCCCCAAACAGCTCCACCGGGTGCTGGGTACGGTCAGAACCGTTGCCGCAGCGCATGGCGTTGGGCGGGCAGTACCGATCGCACCCCCAGCACACCCGCTCCGGATGGGCGGGGGCTTGGGGGAACTTTTTGACAGCTGCCATGGCGGCGCTCAGAGGGTTGGGACTGCAGCCTTCGCCAGGACCGTCAGCTCACTTCTTCTGCGGCGGCACATCCGTGCAGGTGCCGTGCGCAATCTCCGCCGCCATGCCGATGCTCTCGCCCAGCGTGGGATGCGGGTGGATGGTCTTGCCGATGTCCACGGCGTCGGCACCCATTTCGATGGCCAGAGCGATCTCGCCAATCATGTCGCCCGCATGGGTGCCGACCATGCCGCCGCCCAGAATCTTGCCGTGGCCATGGGCTTCGGGCGAGTCGTCGAACAGCAGCTTGGTCACGCCTTCGTCGCGGCCATTGGCGATGGCGCGGCCAGAGGCCGTCCAGGGGAACAGGCCCTTCTTGACCTTGATGCCCTGGGCCTTGGCCTGATCTTCCGTCAGGCCCACCCAGGCCACTTCGGGGTCGGTGTAGGCCACGCTCGGGATCACGCGGGCGTTGAAGGCGGCTGCTGCCAGCTCCTTGTTGCCCTGCAATTCACCCGCGATGACTTCTGCCGCCACGTGGGCCTCATGCACCGCCTTGTGCGCCAGCATGGGCTGGCCCACGATGTCGCCGATGGCGAAGATGTGCGGCACGTTGGTGCGCATCTGGATGTCGACGTTGATGAAGCCACGGTCCGTCACGGCGACGCCAGCCTTCTCAGCAGCGATCTTCTTGCCGTTGGGCGTGCGGCCCACGGCCTGCAGCACCAGGTCGTACACCTGCGGCGCGGGGGCGGTGCCGCCCTCTTCCGCTGGCGCGAAGGTGACCTTGATGCCTTCGGGCGTGGCCTCGGCACCCACCGTCTTGGTCTTGAGCATGATGTTGTCGAAGCGCTTGGCGTTCATCTTCTGCCAGATCTTGACGAGGTCGCGGTCGGCGCCCTGCATCAGGCCGTCCATCATCTCGACCACATCGAGGCGCGCGCCCAGCGTGCTGTAGACGGTGCCCATTTCCAGGCCGATGATGCCGCCGCCCAGGATGAGCATGCGCTTGGGGACTTCCTTGAGCGCCAGGGCGCCGGTGGAATCGACCACGCGTGGATCGTCGGGCATGAAGGGCAGGCGCACGGCCTGGCTGCCGGCGGCGATGATGGCCTTCTTGAAGGTGATGACCTTCTTGGTACCCGTCTTTTCCTGGCCGGTGCCGGTGGTTTCTTCCACTTCGAGGTGGTTGGCGCCCACAAAGGCACCGTAGCCGCGCACGGTGGTCACCTTGCGCATCTTGGCCATGGCGGCCAGGCCGCCGGTGAGCTTGCCGATGACCTTTTCCTTGTGGCCGCGCAGCTTGTCGATGTTGACGGCGGGTGCTCCAAAGTCCACGCCCAGGTCGGCCATGTGGCTGACTTCGTCCATGACGGCTGCCACGTGCAGCAGGGCCTTGGAGGGGATGCAGCCCACGTTCAGGCACACGCCGCCCAGGGTGGCGTAGCGTTCAACGATGACGACATTGAGGCCCAGGTCGGCCGCGCGGAAGGCGGCGCTGTAGCCGCCGGGGCCGCCGCCGAGCACGAGCACGTCGCAGTCCATGTCGGCCGAGCCAGCAAAGCTGGATGCTACTGGATTGATAGCTGCTTGCGCTTGCGGTGCAGGCGCTGGAGCCGCTTTTGGCTCAGAAGTTACGGGAGCAGGGGCAGATGCTGGAGCTGCCGCGCCTGCGCCCTGCACTTCCAGCGTCAGCACCACCGAGCCTTCGGCGACCTTGTCGCCGAGCTTGACCTTGAGCTCCTTCACAACCCCAGCATGGCTGGAGGGGATCTCCATGGAGGCCTTGTCGGACTCCACGGTGATCAGGCTCTGTTCGGCCTTGATGGTGTCGCCGGGTTGGACCAGCACTTCGATGATGGCCACTTCGGCGAAGTCGCCGATGTCGGGCACCTTGATGTCGATGATTGCCATGGTGTGTCTTGCCCTTCCGTTACATCACGATGCGGCGGAAGTCCGCCAGCAGCGAGGCAAAGTACACGTTGAAGCGTGCGGCGGCGGCGCCGTCGATCACGCGGTGGTCCCAGCTGAGCGAAAGGGGCAGCATCAGGCGCGGGGCAAACTGCTTGCCGTCCCATTGGGGCTCCAGGCTGCTCTTGCACACGCCCATGATGGCGACTTCGGGGGCGTTGATGATGGGCGTGAAGTAACGCCCGCCAATGCCACCCAGCGAGCTGATGGAGAAGCAACCGCCGGTCATGTCGGCAGGGCCGAGCTTGCCGTCGCGCGCCTTCTTGGCCAGGTCGCCCATCTCTTGCGAGATCTGGACGATGCCCTTCTTGTCAGCGTCGCGGATGACGGGCACAACGAGGCCGTTGGGCGTGTCGGCCGCGAAACCGATGTGGAAGTAGTTCTTCAGCACCAGCTGGTCGCCGTCGAGCGAACTGTTGAACTCGGGGAACTTCTTGAGCGCGGCCACGGCGGCCTTGATCATGAAGGCGAGCATGGTGACCTTGACGCCACTCTTCTCGTTCTCCTTGTTGAACTGCACGCGGAAGGCTTCGAGGTCGGTGATGTCCGCGTCGTCGTGGTTGGTGACGTGCGGGATGACGACCCAGTTGCGGTGCAGGTTGGCGCCGCTGATCTTCTTGATGCGGGAGAGGTCCTTGCGCTCCACGGGGCCGAACTTGGTGAAGTCCACCTTGGGCCAGGGCAGCAGGTCCAGGCCCACGCCGGAACCGCCGGATGCCGCAGCGGGAGCCTTGGCGGCCTGGGCCTTGGTCTGCACGGCGCCTGCCATCACCTGCTTGGTGAAGGCAGCCACGTCGTCCTGGGTGATGCGGCCCTTGGGGCCGGTGCCCTTGACTTCGTCGATGGGCACGCCCAGTTCGCGGGCGAACTTGCGCACCGAGGGCGATGCGTGGGGC
>DATLGV010000816.1:0-5638 GCA_035540275.1 Acidovorax sp.
GTGAAACAGGTCGAGGTCCTGCGCGGAGATGGTGCCTTCTTCCACCAGCACATCAAAGTTGATGAGGCGCTTCCAGTAGTCGGTGCCAAACAGCACGATGGGCACAGGTTTGGCCTTTTTGGTCTGTACCAGAGTCAGCACCTCAAACAATTCGTCCAGCGTGCCAAAGCCGCCGGGGAAGGCCACCAGTGCCTTCGCGCGCATCATGAAATGCATCTTGCGCAGCGCGAAGTAGTGGAACTTGAAGGACAGCGAGGGCGAGATGAAGCGGTTGCCGCTTTGCTCGTGGGGCAGGGCGATGTTCAGGCCCACGTTCAGTGCACCTGCGTCGTGGGCGCCCCGGTTGGCGGCCTCCATGATGCCCGGGCCGCCGCCGGTGCAGATATAGATACGGTCGGCAGGGCGCTGGCGTTCGCTGTAGTCGGCCACCAGCTTGGCGAACTGTCGGGCCAGGTCGTAGTAGCCTGCATTGCGCACGGCCAGGCGCGCGCGGCGTACGCGCTCGGCATCGCCACTGGCTTCGGCGTCGGCCAGCTGGGCGGTGGCTTCGTCGGGCGCCACGAAGCGTGCGCTGCCGTACACCACCACGGTGCTTTCAATGCCTTGTTCGGCCTGGCCCAGGTCGGGCTTGAGCATTTCGAGCTGGAAGCGGATGCCCCGCGTTTCGCGGCGGAACATGAATTCGGGGTCGGCAAAGGCCATGCGGTTGGCATCGGCCTGCAGCGGGTTGCCGTTGTGGGCGTGGTTGTGCAGCTCGGCCCAGGCATCGGCCAGGCGGCGTTCGTTGAGTTGGGTGTTGGCTTCCATGAGGGGCTCGCGTATCGGTCGGTGAACAGGGAAAAGAGGGTTGCGGCACAGGCGTCAGCCAGGGGAGGCATCTGCAGGGCGGTGTTGATGGATGATGAAACGGCTTGCTGGCGCGCAAGTGTCAGGCGCGTGATGCTATGAAATACGAAGCAGTTTGCATGCCCAGCACCGTCAGGCCCAGGGAGCCCAGCAGGTGCAGCGCGGTGGTGCCCAGCGCCAGGGCATAGCGCTGCACCATCAGCATCTGGACGACTTCGGCCGAGAAGCTGGAGAACGTGGTGAGTGCGCCCAGGAAGCCGGTGACCAATGCCAGCCGCCACACGGGGTCGATGTGAGGGACGGCATGGAACACGGCCACGCACACGCCAATGAGATAACCCCCCACCAGGTTGGCGGTCAAGGTTCCCCAGGGGATCAGTCCCCCCGGGCTGAGCCACAGGCCGAGGCGCCAGCGCGCCAATGCGCCTACACAGGCGCCGATGCAGATGGCAAGAATGTTCAGCATCGCGGCATTGTCGCTGAAGTAGACAGCGCCTCCGACGGGTGCAGCGCGGTGAAAACTTCCCTGCACGGCGGGGGGAGGGCTGGCCCAGCCCGCCAGGGCTTGGGATTCCAAAGCGGGGAGGCCCTGGGTGGTGGGTACCACGCCCGCCGGCAAGGGAGTGCTCAGCGGCTCGACATTTGTTGCGGCAACCAGGTCACGATGGCTGGGAATAGGTAGATCAAGGCCACTGCGCCACACATGAGCGCGAACATGGGCAGGGTGACCTTGGTGATCCAGGGCAGCTGACGCCCTGTCATACCCTGCAGCACGAACAGGTTGAAGCCCACAGGGGGTGTGATCTGCGCCATTTCGACCACCAGCACGATGAAGATGCCAAACCAGATGGGATCGATGCCTGCGGCCTGCACGGTGGGCATGAGCACGCCCATGGTCAGCACCACCATCGAGATGCCGTCCAGAAAACACCCGAGCACGATGAAGAAAATGGCCAGCGCCACGATGAGCTGGGCCTGGTTCAGGCCCAGCGATGCGATCCACTCGGCCAGGTGGCGCGGCAGGCCGATGTAGCCCATGGCCAGCGTGAGGAATGCAGCCCCTGCCAGGATCAGCGCGATCATGCAGTACAGGCGCGTGGCGCCCATCAGCGAATCCTTGAACGTGCCCCAGTTCATCGAGCCCTGCACCGCCGACAGCACCAGTGCACCCACCACGCCCACGGCGGCTGCCTCGGTGGCGGTGGCAAAGCCGGTGTAGATGGAGCCCAGCACGGCCGCAATCAGCAGCATCACGGGGATCAGGCTGCGCGATTCGGACAGCTTTTGCATGAAGCTCATGCGCACATCGGCTGCAGGTACCTGTTCGGGGTGGCGCAGCGCCCAGACCATGATGTAGCCCGAGAACAGCGCCGCCAGCAAGATGCCGGGCAGCACGCCCGCAATGAACAGTTGCGAGATCGACACCTCGGCCGACACGCCATACACGATCATGATGATGGACGGCGGGATCAGCAGGCCCAGCGTGCTGGCACCGGCCAGCGTGCCCACCACCATGTGCTCGGGGTAGCCCCGGCGCGTCAGCTCGGGCAGCGTCATCTTGCCGATGGTGGCGCAGGTGGCGGCGCTCGACCCCGACACGGCGGCAAAGATGGTGCAGCCCACCACGTTGGTGTGCAGCAGCCGGCCCGGCAGCGCCTGCACCCAGGGCGCCAGGCCCCTGAACATGTCCTGCGACAGCCGGGTGCGGAACAGGATTTCCCCCATCCAGATGAACAGGGGCAGGGCCGTGAGGGTCCAGCTGGAGGCGCTGCCCCAGATGGTCACGGCCATGGCATCGCCCGCCGGGCGGGCAGAGAACAGCTGCATGGCGATCCAGGCGACGCCGGAGAGGGTGAGCCCGATCCATACGCCGCTGCCCAGGATCAGGAACAGCGACAGTACAAGCAGGCCGGTGATGGCGAGATCACTCATGGTTGGTAGTGCCCGGTGTTTTATTCATTGCGCAGGGCTTCGCCAGCGGCCGTGCTGGCGCGTTTGCCCAGCAGCTCCAGCACCAGCTCGTCGATGAAGGCGATGGCCAGGATGACCGTGCCCACGGCCATGGCGATCTGCGGAATCCACAGCGGCGTGGCGTCGCTGCTGGTGGAGATGTCGTGGAACTCGTGCGATTGCCAGGCCAGCTTGCAGCTGTAGGCGGAAAACAGCAGGGCCAGCAGCGTGGCAATGGCCAGGGCCCAGATCTCGAACGCCTTCTTGGCGCCGCCCTTCAAAAAGTTGAGCAGCAGCGTGACGCGGATATGCTCGCCGCGCTTGAGGGTGTGGGCGAGCGCCAGGAAACCCGATGCGGCCATCAGGTAGCCCGCATAGGCATCCGTGCCCGGCACATGGAAGTGGAGCTGCCGGCTGGCGATGGACAGCAGCACCATCCCCAGCAGGCCGACCATGAAAAGCGCCGCCAGGGCGGCGGCGCTGTCGTACAGAAAGTCCAGCAGACGACGCATGGGTGGGGGCGCCTGGGCTTACTTGCGGTAGGCGTCGATGAGCGCCTTGCCGTCGGGGCCTGCCTTGTCCAGCCATTCCTTGAGCATGGTGTCACCCACCTTGGCCATGTCGGCCTTCAGGGCTGCGGGCGGCGCTTCCACGGACATGCCGTTGGCCTTGAGCTTGGCGATGGTGTCGGTGTTGACCTTGGCGCTGGCGGTCCAACCGCGTGCTTCGGCCTCGGCACCGGCCTTGAGCAGCGCGTCCTGGCTTGGCTTGTCGAGCGCATCAAACGCCTTCTTGTTCACCAGCACGGCGTTCTTGGGCAGCCAGGCCTGGGTGTCGTAGTAGAACTTGAGGTGTTCGTACAGCTTGCTGTCCACGCCGGTGGCGCCCGAGGTCATCGTCGATTCGACCACGCCCGTGGCCAGGGCCTGCGAGAACTCGGCGGCCTGCACCGTCACGGGCTGGGCGCCGACCAGCTCGGCAATGCGCGCGGTGGCGGGGCTGTATGCGCGCCACTTGATGCCCTTGAGGTCGGCGGCGGAGGCCAGCGGCTTCTTGGTGTAGATGCCTTGTGGAGGCCAGGCCACGGCGTACAGCAGCATCATTCCCTGCTCAGCCAGCTTCTTTTCCAGGAAGGGTTTTTGGGCGGCGTAGAGCTTCTTGGAGGCGTCGTAGCTGTCGGCCAGGAAGGGCAGGCCGTCCACGCCAAACAGCTGCCATTCGTTCTGGAAGTTGGCCAGCAGGATCTCGCCCATCTGCGCCTGGCCGCCTTGCACGGCGCGCTTGATCTCGGGGGCCTTGAACAGTGCGGCGTTGGCGTGTACCGTGATCTTGAGCTTGCCGCCTGTGGCCTTGTCCACATCGCTGGCCAGCTGCACCATGTTCTCGGTGTGGAAGTTGGTGGCAGGGTAGGCAGCGGCCAGGTCCCACTTGGTCTGGGCGAATGCCGAGGTGGCAGACAGGCCCGCAGCCAGGGTCAGGGCGAGTGCGGTCACGGGGAAGATTCGACGCTTCATGGATATTGCTCCGCAGGGTTGTATGTACAAGGTTGGATGTAACAAATCACTGTATCGGAAGCCGATCCGATTGCGATAGGTGTTTTGCCTAAACGCTGACAAATTGCCAACAAATTACCATCGACTTGCCTACAATGCCCCATGCATATCCCGTGCCAATGACAGAACCCGCAGGCCCGAACCCGCCATGAAATCTGACGCCCAGCCCAAGGCCAGGTCCGTGCTTTCACCCAAAGCCGACTCCGGCCCCATCGTGTCGTCGGCGCATCTGGTGTCGGCGCAGAGCGCGGAGATGAGCGAGTTCGAGTTTGGCCTCATCGTGGCGGGCAATGCTTTTCACCGCTGGGTGGTGCACTGCATGGCCGCGGCAGGCCTCAAGGACCTGACGCCGCTCGACGTGGTGGTGCTGCACCATGTCTCGCACCGCGCGCGCGACAAGCGCCTGGCCGACATCTGCTTCATCATGAACGTGGAAGACACGCACCTGGTGAACTACTCGCTCAAAAAGCTGCAGACCCTGGGCGTGGTGGCCTCGCAGAAGAACGGCAAGGAAGTGACCTATGCCGCCACCGACACCGGCCGCGCCTATGTGCAGCGCTACCGTGAGATCCGCGAGAGCTGCCTGATCGACGCCCTGAAAGCCGACGATGCGCTCAACCGCGACATTGGCGAATTGGCCCGTTTGCTGCGTGTGCTCTCGGGGATGTACGACCAGGCGGCGCGCTCGGCGGCGTCGCTGTGACCTCTGGCCTCCGATTTTTGAGTTTTGAGTGAAAAGCGGCTGTAGCGCAGGTAATGATTGCGCCGGCAGCTATTGATTAGATAGCATAACCATGTCCCAACAAGCTTCTTCTTTGGCCCGCTGGCAGTTCTGGATCGACCGGGGCGGCACCTTCACCGATGTGGTGGGCAAGCGCCCGGACGGCACCCTGGTCACGCACAAGCTGCTGTCGGAGAACCCCGAGCAGTACAAGGACGCGGCCGTGGCCGGCATCCGCCACCTGCTGGGCCTGCAGCCCGGCGAGCCCGTAACGCCCGCCCTGGTGGAGTGCGTGAAGATGGGCACCACCGTGGCCACCAACGCCTTGCTGGAGCGCAAGGGCGAGCCCACGCTGCTCATCACCACCAAGGGCTTCAAGGATGCGCTGCGCATTGCGTACCAGAACCGCCCGCGCCTGTTCGACCGCCACATCGTGCTGCCCGAGCTGCTCTACACCGAGGTGATCGAGGCGCAGGAGCGCGTCGGCGCCCAGGGCGAGCTGGAGCAGCCGCTGGACCAATCCCAGCTGCGCGCCGAGCTGGCCGCCTCCTTCGCCCGCGGCCTGCGC
>DATLGV010000817.1:0-5013 GCA_035540275.1 Acidovorax sp.
GGGGAGGGCTCTGCGCAGTGAAACCCTGGGGAGGCTGTGCAGTGCATGAAGCGAGAAGGGGTTGCTCCGCGGCAACTTTCGGGGCCGGGAGCGTGGGGTGTTGTAGAGGAGATGGTGCCCAAGGCAACAATCCCAAGCACATTCGGGACGGCGGCCTCAGCCTGGCATCCCGTTGCTGTGCGGGAATGGTACGCCTTGCGTTCCATCCACCCACGCGGGCAGTTTGGGCATCACCTGGTCAAACAGCGGGCTGCTCTGCCAGTGGGCCAGCCAGGCCTGCAAGCGTGGCCAGGGTTGGGCGCTCCACCAGGCGTCATCAATGCCGGCAAACTGCCGCACAAAGGGCGCAATCGCCATGTCGGCAAGGGCTGCCCGGTCGCCATACAGACAGGCATTGGGGCACAGCCTCGTCTCCAGCTTTTGCAGCCACTCCACCGCTTGGGTGCGGGCCAGGGCGGGGTCGGCGTCCGGGTAGCGGCTGGGGTATTTGCAGCGGTCCAGCGCCTGCTTGAACGGGCCATCGCATTCGGCAATCAGCGCCAACATGTCTTGCACGCTGCCACGGCTGGGGGTGAGCCAGCCTTCCGGGTCGCGCTGTGCCAGCGCCCACAGCATGATGTCCAGGCTCTGCTCCAGCACCTGGCCGCTGGGCAGCACCAGCACGGGCACCGTGCCCTTGGGGGATGCTTGCAGCAGGCCCTGGGGCTTGTTCCTCAGCACCACCTCGCGCAGTTCGCACACCTGGCCACTCACGGCCAGGGCCAGGCGGGCGCGCATGGCGTAGGGGCAGCGGCGGAACGAGTACAGGACGGGCAGGGCGGTCACGTTGTGCCATCCATGCCGTCGTCACCTGCATGCTTGTCCGCCGTGCGCGTGGGGCGGCCGGGTTGTTGCGCGCCGATGTGCTCTTGTCCACGCTGCCGGGCCAGCTGCATTTGCCGCTCACGCTCGGCCAGGGCGCGTTCCTGCCCGGGCGTGCGGGTGCCATGGCAATACGGGCAGCTCACGCCGGGCACGTAGTGGGGTGACTGCAGTTCGGCATCGCCCAGCGGCATGCGGCAGGAGCGGCACAGCTGGTGGTGGCCAGGCGCCAGGCCATGGCCTACCGACACGCGTTCGTCGAACACAAAACAGTCGCCATGCCAGCGGCTGGCTTCTTCGGGCACGGTTTCGAGGTATTTGAGGATGCCTCCCTCCAGGTGGTACACCTCGTCAAAGCCTTGTGACTTGAGGAGCGCGGTGGATTTTTCGCAGCGGATACCGCCGGTGCAGAACATGGCGACTTTGGGTTTGCCTGCCAGCACGCCGCCGGGTTGTTTCTCTTTGTCGACCCAGGCCGGGAACTCCGCAAAGGTCTGCGTGTGCGGGTTGACGGCGCGCTCAAACGTGCCAATGCCCACCTCGTAGTCGTTGCGTGTATCCACCACCACGACGCCCGGGTCGTCGATGAGGGCGTTCCAGTCTTCGGGCTTCACATAGGTGCCTGCGTTGCGCGCAGGGTTCAGGCCCGGCACGCCCAGGGTGACGATCTCGCGCTTGAGGCGCACGCGCATGCGGTAGAAGGGCATGCGCTCGGCCGACGCCTCCTTGTGCTGCAGGGCGGCAAAGCGCGCATCGCTGCGCAGCCACTCCAGCACGGCGTGCACACCCTGCGGTTCACCCGCAATGGTGCCGTTGATGCCCTCGGGCGCCAGCAGCAGCATGCCCCGCACGCCGTGGGCGTCGCACAGGGACTGCAGAGGCTCGCGCAGGGCCGCAAAGTCGGGCAGGTCCACAAACTGATAGAGCGCGGCAGTGAGATAGCGGGGTGTGACCGAGTCCACGAAATGGGCGTTTTTGAAGCAGGAAGGGTGATGATAGCTGTCACCTTTCGTTACGATGCGGGCTTGGCAACACTGCTTGCAAGGTGGTCGCATGAGCAAGGAATCCACTCTCCATCTGTTCCGCAGGCTGGAGCAGCTCAATGGCATCGGCGCCGCGCTCTCGCGCGAGCGGGACATCGACCGGCTGCTGGAGAACATCCTGGAGGCTGCCAAGACCATCACGGGGGCCGACGGCGGCACGCTCTACAGCGTGACGGAAGACCAGTCGGCCCTCAAGTTCGAGATATTGCGCACCGATTCGCTGGGCATCCGCCTGGGGGGCACGACGGGCAAGCCCATCGACCTGCCGCTGCTGCCCCTGCGCACGGCCGATGGCGCGCCCAACGATTCGCTGGTGGCGGCCCACGCTGCCATCCACGACCGCACGGTGAACATTGCCGACGCCTACAGCGCGGCGGGGTTCGATTTTTCGGGCACACGCGCGTTTGACCAGCGCACGGGCTACCGGTCGCAGTCGTTCCTCACGGTGCCGATGAAGAACCACGACCTTGAGCTCATCGGCGTGCTGCAGCTCATCAATGCGCGCGACCCCGATACCGGCGAGGTCATCACCTTCTCGCAGGCCGACCAGAGCCTGGCCGAGTCGCTGGCGTCGCAGGCGGCCATTGCGTTGACCAACCGGCTGCTCATCACGCAGCTCGAGCGTCTGTTCGAGTCGTTCGTGAACCTCATCAACCTGGCCATCGACGAAAAATCGCCCTACACCGGTGGCCACTGCCAGCGCGTGCCTGCCCTCACGATGATGCTGGCCGAGGCCGTGGATGCCACCCGCGAGGGGCCGCTGGCAGCGTTCAAGATGAGCGACCGCGACCGCTACGAGCTCAAGATGGCGGGCCTGCTGCATGACTGCGGCAAGATCACTACCCCCGTGCATGTGGTGGACAAGGCCACCAAGCTGCAGACCATCTACGACCGCATCGGCCTGGTGGACACGCGCTTTGAAGTGCTCAAGCGCGACGCCGAGCTGGCCGCACTGCGCCGCCAGCTGGCGCAGCGCCCGGTGGTGGACGCGCGCGCCGAGGGGCAGGAACTGCAGGCCCTGCAGCACGAGATCCATGCGCTGGAGGAGGACCGCGAGTTTCTGCGCCGCTGCAACACCGGCACCGAGGCCATGCGCCCCGAGGACCAGCAGCGCGTGCGCGACATCGCCGCCATGCGCCACTGGCGCAACCCGCAAGGGGTGCAGACGAGCTTTCTCACGGCCGAGGAGGTGGAGAACCTCACCATCCGCTCCGGGACCCTGAACCAGGCTGAACGCGACGCCATCAACTACCACATCGTGGCCACCATCAAGATGCTGGAGACGCTGCCCTGGCCGCGGCACCTCCAAAACGTGCCCGAGTATGCGGGCGGCCACCACGAGCGCATGGACGGCAAAGGCTACCCGCGCGGCCTCACGCGCGAGCAGATGTCGCTGCAGGCCCGCATGATGGGCATTGCTGACATCTTCGAAGCGCTGACGGCCGCAGACAGGCCCTACAAGAGCGGCATGACGCTGTCGCAGGCGCTCACCATCATGTGCAAGATGCGGGACAACGGGCACCTCGACCCTGACCTGTTCGAGGTGTTTGTGCGCGAGGGGGTGTACCTGCGCTATGGGCGGCAGTTTCTGGATGCAGGGCAGGTGGACGCGGTGCCACCGGACATCCTGGCCATGGCCAGGCGCCGCTGAAGAATCAATGCTTCATTTTCTAGGCAGTTGGCGTTTGATGAGAATGCGCCGGAACCTGGAGTGGCTGTGTTTTTTCTGCCTCCGTTGCTTTGGATCGCTCCTGCAGCCATGCGTGGAAAGCCGCCATCGCGCCGCTCACAGGCCGTGACTGCAGCCGCGCAAGCCAGTAGGCGCCTTGGTCGAGTTCCATGGCGAAGGGTTGTACCAGTCGCCCTTGCTGTAGTTCGCGAGCAAACATGCGCACCGGCAGCAATGCCATGCCTGCCCCCTGTGCGGCCGCTTCAGCCAGCGTCAGGGAAGAGTCGAACACGGCACCGCGCAGCACAGGGCAGGGCGTACCCGCCGCCTCGAACCAGCTGGTCCACTCGTCGCTGCGGTAGCTGCGCAGCAAAGGCTGGCGCGCCAGGTCGGCTGCCGTGCGCAGGCCGTGGGCCAGTGCGGGTGAGCACATCACGGACATGGGCGCATCCATGATGCGGTTGGCCTGCGTGCCGTGCCAGGCGCCGTCGCCAAAGCGGATGGCGTAGTCCAGCCCTTCGCCCGCCATGTCCACCCGGTTGTTGTGCGTGAGCAGGCGCAGGTCCACAAAGGGGCAGGCCTGCTGAAAGTCGCGCAGCCGGGGCAGCAGCCAGCCCACCGCGAAGGTGCCCACGGCCCCCACGGTCAGCACCTCGCGCGGGCGGGTATCGCCCAGCTTCTCCAGGGCGCGCTGCAGGTTGCCGAACGACTCCACCACCACCGGCAGCAGTGCCTGGCCTTCGTCCGTCAGCGCCAGCCCGCGCGGCAGGCGCCGGAACAGCGGTTTGCCCAGCCGGTCTTCCAGCTTGCGGATGTGCTGGCTCACGGCGGTCTGGGTCACATGCAGCTCCTGGGCGGCGCGCGTGAGGTTCAGGTGGCGGGCCGAGGCCTCGAAGGCACGCAGGGCGTTGAGCGGCAAGTGCATGGTGCCAAAAGGTCAAAGTTTTTCTTGGGGCTTTTGGCAATTATTGTCGATGGTGCTGGGGGCTGAACCTCCGTATCGTTCGGGCCTTGTTCCTCACCACACTTTCCATCGATATGCAAAGAAGACAGTTTTCCTTGGGTTTGATGGCCGCCACGGCCCTGCCTTTGTGGGGTTGCGCTGCCGTCCGCAACCCCGACCGCCGCGACCAGACCACCCGCGCCTGGAACGAAGCACTCGCCAGCATCGAACGCGCCGCCCAGGGTCGCCTGGGTGTGGCCATGCTCGATACCGGGTCGGGCCTGGCGCTGGGCTGGCGGCAGGACGAGCGGTTTGCCATGGCCAGCACCTTCAAGCTGGTGCTCGCCGGCTGGATGCTGGCCCTGGCGGACCAGGGCAAGGAGCGGCTGGATGCACGCGTGCACTACGCAGCCGCCGACGTGGTGGCGTACTCGCCCGTCAGTGGCCCGCGCGCGGGCGATGGGGGCGGCCTGACGGTGGGTGAGCTGTGCGCTGCC
>DATLGV010000818.1:0-2142 GCA_035540275.1 Acidovorax sp.
TGTCGGCCGTCACCGTGGTCACGATGTCGGCACCGCGCACGGCCTCGGCCGTGCTGGAGCAGGCCACGGTACGCAGCCCGGTGCCTTGCAGGTTGGCCTGCAGCTTGGCGGTGGCAGCAGGGTCGGTATCAAACAGGCGAAGGGTTGTGATGCCCAAAAGGTGGTGAAACGCCAGCGCCTGGAATTCGCTCTGCGCGCCATTGCCGATCAGCGCCATGGTGCGGGCACCGGGGCGGGCCAGAGCCCGGGCGGCCACGGCCGACATGGCGGCGGTGCGCAGGGCGGTGGTGAGCGTGAGTTCGCTCAGCAGCAGCGGCGCGCCCGTGGCCACATCGGCCAGCACGCCAAACGCCATCACCGTGGACAGGCCCCAGCGCGTGTTCTTGGGGTGGCCGTTGACGTACTTGAATGCATAGGTCTGCCCATCTGCAATCGGCATGAGTTCGATCACGCCGTCGCGCGAGTGGCTGGCTACCCGTGCGGATTTGTCGAAGGCGCCCCAGCGCAGAAAGTCGGCCTGGATGTAGTCGGCGATGCCGCGCAGGCAGGACTCGATGCCCTTGCGCTGCACCAGCGCGATCACATCAGGGGCGCTGAGGTACAGGGTGGAAAAGTGCTGGGGGGTAGCCATGGTGTTTGTCTCCGGATGCGAAGGAATACGTCTCCGGACAGTGTCCCGAAGCTCCAAAACAATAGGAATCGCCCAAACTGCCGCTTATTGCAGAGGGGTTTGCCGCTATGGCAGCCAGAATTGCCACTTTGCTCAAAATCCTCAAGGCCGAGCCCGCCGCCGCCTGCGCGCTATCCTCTGCGGCTTGATTTGCCCAGCACCATGACGCCTCCAGACATCCTCATCAGCGAAGTCGGCCCGCGCGACGGCCTGCAGTCCGTCCAAGCCACCATGCCCACCGCCCACAAGCTGCGCTGGATCGACGCGCTGGCGGCGGCGGGCCTGCGCGAGATCGAAGTCGGCTCGTTCGTGCCCGCCCGCCTGCTGCCCCAGATGGCCGACGTAGCCGAGGTGGTGCGCCACGCGCTCACCCACCCTGGCATCACCGTGATGGCGCTGGCGCCCAACCTGCGCGGGGCCGAGGCCGCGCTGGCGGCCGGGGTGCACAAGGTCACCCTGCCGGTGTCGGCCAGCGCCGCCCATTCGCTGGCCAACGTGCGCAAGACCCGCGAGGCCATGGTCGAAGAGGTGCGGGCCGTGGCCCGGCTGCGCGACGCGCAGGCGCCCGGCGTGCTGGTGGAGGTGGGGCTGTCCACCGCCTTTGGCTGCACGCTGCAGGGCGCAGTGCCCGAGGACGATGTGATCTGGCTCGCCGGCCTGTGCGCCGAGGCGGGCGCCGACGAGGTGGGCTTGTCGGACACCACCGGCATGGCCAACCCGGCCCAGGTGCGCCGCCTGTTCACGCGCCTGCGCGCCGAACTGGGCGCCAAGGCCGGTGCGGCCCACATGCACAACACCCGGGGCCTGGGCCTGGCCAACTGCCTGGCGGCCTACGATGTGGGGGTGCGCACCTTTGATGCGTCGCTGGGCGGGCTGGGCGGCTGCCCCTATGCGCCGGGCGCCTCGGGCAACGTGGTGACCGAAGACCTGGTGTTCATGTTCGAAGCCATGGGCGTCGCCACGGGGGTGGACCTGGAGCGCCTGATGGCCGCGCGCGCGCCGCTGCAGGCGGGGCTGCCGGGCGAGCCGGTCTACGGCATGACGCCGGAAGCGGGGCTGCCCAAGGGGTGGCGCCAGGGTTGATGCATCTGCAGCCCCAATGAAAAGGCGACCGAAAGGTCGCCTTTTCATTGGGAGAAAACCACCGTGTCAGCTCAGCGAGGTGATCAGGTCCACATACTGCTGCTTGGCCTCGTCGGCGCCCGTGCCCTTGAGCTTTTCCCAGGCGTCCCATTTGGCGCGGCCCACCATGTCGGAGAAGCTGGGCTTCTTCTCGGTGTTGTCGCCGGCAGTGGCCTGCTTGTACAGCGCGTAGATCTTGAGCAGCGTGGCGTTGTCGGGACGCTCGCTGAGGTTCTTGGAATTGGCCACAGCGGCTTCGAAGGTGGCGTTCAGGTCGGCCATGTCGGTGCTCCTTGGGTTCGTATGGGGGAGGGAAAGAACGGTGTCGGCAAGGGTTTGCTGCGTTGTAT
>DATLGV010000819.1:0-1669 GCA_035540275.1 Acidovorax sp.
CCACCACAGCCACCATCACCCGCGAGGCGCTCAGTCGCCGCCCCCGCCACAACCGCCGCCATCCCCGCCGCCGTCACTGCCCGCATCCGAACTTTCGGCACCGCCAAAGTCGCCCGAACTGCCGCTGTAGCTGCCGTCCGAGAAGCTGGTGCCACAGTAGCTGTCGCCGCCGCTGCCGCCCGCGTCGCTCTTGCGGGCAATGTCAGAGCAGTCTGGCACGTAGCTGAAGCCCCCGGCAATCGCGAACTTGGCGTCCAGCGCAAACAGCAGGGGCAGGCGGCTGGGGGCCTTGGGGTCGATGGATTCTTCCTTGCACACCCAGTACCAGCAGCGGCGCAGGCCGTCGTTGTGGCGCGCCTTGTGGCCCAGCGCCTCCGCGGGGGTGTGGTGCAAGAAGAAGCCCAACGCGTTCTGGCACCACAGCTTGTAGGCCTGCGTGTGCAGGATGAACTCATGCCACAGGGCATCGACCGCCTTGGAGGGCATGGCCACAAACTGCTGTCTGCTGCGCAGGCAGGCCATGAAGAACTGGCGCAGGCCCCGCTCGACCAGCTCGCAGTCGCGGGTGCTCAGGTGGGGGTAGGCTTCGCGCAGCTTGCGCTGCAGAAAGCGGGGCAGGGGAGCCTCGCGGATGTAGCGCTGGCGCACCGCATGGGTCCACTGGACCACCAGCGCCGTGATCAGGACCGTGGCAATGAAGTACAGGACCCAGGGCCAGCGCAGGCGCCAGGCGCCGGCAAAGATGCCGAGGATGGCTACCACCCACACCCCAATGGCTAGCAGCATGACCTTGCCGCCCCAGCGCAGCAGAACGTTTTCGATCCGTGTCATCGTCCCTCCTTCTTTTTGTTGTTGTGTATGGCGATTTCACGGCGGCCATGTGACTGATTGGTGACGATTTGCGGGGGTGTCGCCAAACGGTCACAGGCGCCCTGTGATGCGCTTTCGCTGGGGAGGCAGTCCAAGGGCGGAGGGGGCGCCTGTCTATGCCCCTGGCGCCGTACCCCCGGGGTCAGCGGCGCTTGCTGCCCCCGCCAAAGATGCCGCCCAGCACGCCCCGAAGAATCTCCTTGCCGAGGGTGGTGCCCATGGTGCGCACGGCGGACTTGGCCATGGTCTGCGCCAGGCCGTCGTGTTTGCCGCCGCGCGGACCGGTGCTGCCAAAAAGCACGTCGTTCAGGCCGCCCAGCAGACCGCCGCCTGCCTCGGCAGGCGCTCCGCTGGCGGCCTTGCCATTGCCCGCGCCCGCAGCGCTGCCCGCTGGCTCGCCCGCGTCGGCGGTGCGGCCCTTGAGCTTTTCGTAGGCCGACTCGCGGTCCACCATCTTTTCGTACACACCTGCCACCAGCGAGCTGGCCATCAGCGCCTGGCGCTGCTGCGGGGTGATGGGGCCCAGCTGGCTGCCGGGGGGCAGCACGAACACGCGCTCGGTCACGCTGGGGCGGCCCTTGGCGTCGAGAAAGCTCACCAGCGCCTCGCCCACGGCCAGCTCGGTGATGGCGGTTTCAATGTCTAGCCCCGGCTTTTGCCGCATGGTGGTGGCCGTGGCCTTCACGGCCTTCTGGTCGCGCGGGGTGAAGGCGCGCAGCGCGTGCTGCACGCGGTTGCCCAGCTGCGCCAGCACGCTGTCGGGGATGTCGAGCGGGTTCTGCGTAACGAAGTACACACC
>DATLGV010000820.1:0-2411 GCA_035540275.1 Acidovorax sp.
GCCCCAGATGCTCCGGCGGCCGCCTGCCCGGCCCAGCCCGGCTCGGCGGTCTGGCAGGCCCATAACACGACAATGTTGCGCCGCCACGACACCTCAACGCACAAAAGGTGTTTACCCCGGTGGCGGTCATGCGTGGGGGCCATTAGCATCCCACTCCGTTGCAAAACGCAACGATCACATCACCACAGGCATTAAATTTGCTTGTAGCGACGGCCCAAAAGGCATCACCCCTGTGCGTTTGGGCCGGTGATTATTTGTCATCAAACAAAATTTGATTTAAGGAAATCGCGAATGAAAACAATGAATCGCTGCGCCCTCGCCGCGCTGGCCCTGGTAGGCACGTCTGCGGCCTTTGCACAGAGCAGCGTCACCCTGTACGGCCGGGTCAACACCACCGTGGAACACCGGAAAGACGGCGATGTCTCCCAGACCGGCATGTTCAACAACGCCTCCCGTTTCGGTTTCAAAGGCCAGGAAGACCTGGGCGGCGGCCTGAAGGCAGGTTTCCAGCTGGAAAGCGGCTTTGACTCCAGCTCCGGCGCGACGGCGTCGCGCTTCTTTGGTCGCCAGAGCGAAGTGAACCTGTCCGGTGGCTTCGGCATGGTGCGCTTGGGCAACTTTTTCTCCGAGTCGTACTTCGCCACGGCGGACTTCATCAGCAACCACAACCACGACACCGGCTCGTCGGCTGACGCCCTGTACGCCTACCCTGCCCGTGACATCAACAAGATCGCTTACCGCACCCCCAGCCTGGGTGGCGCCACGTTCGAAGCAGGCTGGGCCATGCATGAGCAGGCCCCCGGCACCGGCGGCAAGAACAGCACGGACCTGGCGGCCAACTACGAGATCGGCAAGCTGGGCCTGGGCGCTGGTTACTCCAAGCTGGGCGACCAGAACCAGTTCGCAGTGCGCGCTTCGTACTCCACCGGCCCCTTCGTGTTTGGCGGCTATGTGCAACGCGACAAGAACGCGTTCATCGCCAACGGCGGCAACCGCACCAACCTGCGCCTGTCGGCAGCCTACATCCTGGGGGTGTCCGAGTTCCACGTGAACGTGGGCCATGCCGGCAATTACTCCAACGTGAGCAACAGCGCAGCCACCCAGTACACGCTGGGCTACAACTACAACCTGAGCAAGCGCACCAAGATCTACACGTACTACACCCGCATCAACAACAGCCAGGCTGCCAGCTACGGCGTGTCGGCATCGGGCAACGACTTCAGCTCCTTCGCCGTGGGCGTGCGCCACAACTTCTGATAGCGCCCCACCCGCTGCTGCCCTGACTGGTGGGAGGGCAGACACACAGCCAATTGCCCCGCACTCCCCTGGAGGGAGTGCGGGGTTTTTTTATGCCCGCCGCCCGGCGGGCCACCGGACGTCCGTCGGGCCGGCCCGCCCAGCCGCCACCCCACTGCAGCCCGGTTGCGACACCGCAAACTCACAGGTTCATGATCGACACCAGGCGCGTGTTGAGGTGCGCCTCGATGGCCTCGGGGCCCCCTTCGGAGCCGTAGCCCGAATCCTTGAGGCCGCCAAACGGCAGCTCGGCCGCAGGGGCTGCCGCCTGGTTGATCCAGAGCATGCCCACTTCCAGGCGCTGGGCCAGCAGGTGTGCGTTCTTCAACGACGAGGTGAACGCATAACCGGCCAGGCCAAACGGCAGGCGGTTGGCTTCGGCAATGGCGTCCTCGATTTGGGTGAACCCGCGCACGGCGGCCACGGGGCCAAAGGGCTCTTCGTTCACGATGCGGGCCGACAGGGGCACGTCGTTCAGCACGGTGGGCTGGAAGAAGTTGCCCTCGGTGCCGATGCGCTCGCCACCGGCCAGCACCTTGGCGCCCTGCTGCACCGCATCGGCGAGCAAATCGGCCATGGCGGTAATGCGGCGCGGGTTGGCCAGGGGGCCCATCTGCGTGCCGGCCGTCAGGCCGTCGCCCACCTTCAGGCCCTGGGCGTACTTGGCAAACGCGGCCACGAAGTCGGCACGGATGCTTTCGTGCACGAGGTAGCGCGTGGGCGAGATGCAGACCTGCCCCGCGTTGCGGAACTTGGCGCCGCTGCTGATCTTGATGGCCAGTTCCAGGTCGGCGTCCTCGGCCACGATGACCGGGGCGTGGCCGCCCAGTTCCATCGTCACGCGCTTCATGTGCTTGCCGGCCAGCGCGGCCAGTTGCTTGCCCACGGGCGTGGAGCCGGTGAAGGTGACCTTGCGGATGATGGGGTGGGGAATGAGGTAGCTGGAGATCTCGGCCGGGTCGCCATAGACCAGCCCCACGGTGCCGGCGGGCACACCTGCGTCGGCAAACGCGCGGATCAGCTCGGCGGGGCTGGCCGGGGTTTCCTCGGGTGCCTTGACCAGGATGGAGCAGCCCGCGCCCAGCGCAGCCGCCAGCTTGCGCACCACCTGATTG
>DATLGV010000821.1:0-3274 GCA_035540275.1 Acidovorax sp.
CCCGGGCGCGCACTTGAACAAGAAGCCCGGCCGCTGGATCATCGCGTCGGAACTGGTCGAGACCACGCGCCTGTTCGGCCGGGGCATCGCGGCCATCGAGCCGCAGTGGCTGGAGCAGATCGGCGGCCATCTGCTCAAGAAACAGCTGCTGGACCCGCACTGGGAGAAAAAATCCGCCGAGGTGGTGGCGCTCGAGCGTGCCACGCTCTACGGCATCGTGGTCTACAACAACCGCCGCGTGAACTTCGGCAAGGTGGACCCGCACGCCGCGCGCGAGATCTTCATCCGCGAAGCCCTGGTGGGCGGCAACTGGGAAACGCGCCTGCCGTTTTTGGCCGCCAACCAGAAGATGATCGCCAAGGTGGAAGAGTTGGAGCACAAGTCCCGCCGGCAGGATGTGCTGGTGGACGACGAGCTCATCTACGCCTTCTACGACCAGCAACTGCCGCCCGAGGTGTGCAGTGGCCACAGCTTCGAGGCGTGGTATCGGGATGAGTCCAAGAGACAGCCCGACCTGCTCAAGCTCACCCGCGACGAGCTGATGCGCCACGAGGCCGCAGGCATCACCACCAGCGCCTTTCCCAAGACCGTGCGCCTGGGTGGCGTGGACTGCACCGCCACCTACCTGCACGAGCCCGGCGACCCACGCGACGGCATCACGGTCAGCATCCCGCTGTTCGTGCTCAACCAGGTCAGCGAAGAACGCTGCGAATGGCTGGTGCCTGGCATGCTCAAGGACAAGATCCAGGCCCTGCTCAAGAGCCTGCCGCAGCGTCCGCGCAGCCGCTTTGTGCCGCTGCCCGAATCCGCCGCGCGCCTGGCCGAGCTGCTGGGTGCGCCCGAGCGCTTTGGCACCGGCAGCCTGACCGATGTGCTGCTCAGGCAGGTGCGCGACGAGACCTCGCTCGACGTGAAGCGCGCCGACTTCAAGCTCGACATGCTCAGCCCGCATCTGTTCATGAACTTCCGCGTGGTGGACGAGCACGGCCGCCAGCTGGGCCATGGCCGCAACCTGGGCGCGCTCAAGGCCGAGTGGGGTGCCAAGGCGCGGGGTGCTTTCCAGGCGCTGGCAGGGCTCAAACTGGGAGGGCAGGGCGGTGGTTCTGAGCAAAAATCATCCCCAACCAATGATGAGAAAGCGCAAATAGCTACCAAAAAAGTAGCAAATGCGGCGCCTGCTCCCGCCTCCGCCCCTGCGGCACCCGCGGGCCAGCGCTACACCACCTGGGCGTTTGGCGAACTGCCCGAGCTCATGGAAATCAAGAAGGGCGGGCAGACGCTGGTGGGCTTTCCGGCACTCATCGACGGTGGCGATGCAGTCACCATCGAGGTGTTCGACGAGCCCGAAGTGGCCGCCGCCAAGCACCGTGCGGGCCTGCGCCGCCTGTTTGCGCTGCAGATCAAGGACGCGCTCAAGTACCTTGAAAAGAACATTCCTGACCTGCAGAAGATGGCCGTGGCCTACATGCAAGTCGGGCGGTCGCCTGACGGGACAGGCGGTGGCACGCAGGAAGAGCTGCGCACCCAGATCATCGACGTGGCGCTGGACCGCGCCTTCTTGCTGGACCCATTGCCTACCGATGAGGCCGACTTCAAGCGCCGCGTGGAGGAGGGCCGGGGTCGCCTGACGCTGATCGCCAACGAGGTGGCCCGCCTGGCGAACGCCATCCTCATCGAATACGCCGCCGCGGCCCGCAAGCTCAAGGACACCAAGAACGCGCCGGAGGCGACGGCCGACGTGCAACAGCAGCTGCAGCGCCTCATGCCCAAGCAGTTCATCGCCCAGGCCCCTTGGGCGCAGCTGGCCCACTACGCCCGCTACCTCAAGGCCATCACCCTGCGGCTGGATAAATACCGCGCCGATCCCGCCCGCGACGCCGCCAAGCTGGCCGAGCTGCGCCCGCAGGAACAACGCTACTGGCGCCTGGTGGCCGAGCGCAAGGGGGCTGTCGATGCCCGCATGCAGGAGCTGCGCTGGCTGCTGGAGGAACTGCGCGTGAGCTTCTTTGCGCAGGAGCTGCGCACGCCCCAGCCGGTGAGCGTGAAGCGGCTCGACAAGCTGTGGGCGCAGGTCAATAGTTAGAGCAGCTAACAAAACTCTTCTGGCTTCGCTGCAAATGCTCGCCACGCCACCCGGCATGGCTGTGTGTTGCGCCCGCCTGTGGGGCTCAACGGCTTTGCTGCCGCGCTCTCCATCCAGCGACAACGATGGAGGTTGTGTTGGATGCCTGGCAATGAATGGGTGCCGGCAGCCTGCGCTTGTTGTTGCGCTCTTTGAACAGGCGCTTAAAAACCCAGCAAGTTACGTCGTACATGCAGGAGGTGGTTGGTGGCCATCGCCTTGGCCTGCACCGGGTCTCGGTTCTTGATGGCATTGACCAGCAGGCGATGCTCAGTCTGGTACGCAGCGCGTCGCTCGGGCGTGAGACTGCGCTTTTTCAGCATGCCCCACTCGCCTTGCGCGCGTGCCTGGTTCATCAGCTTGAACACGTGGGCCACAAAGCTGTTGTGCGCGGCCTGGGCGATGACCTCGTGCAGAAGACCATCCCATACCTCGAACTCTTCCACGCTGGTGGCCGCCTCGGCCTTGTTGCAGCAGTTTTCCATCTGCTCAAAGTCGACGGCGGTGGCATTGCCGATCACCATTTCGATGATGGCGGGCTCCAGGGCCATGCGTGCTTCCATCAACTCGGCGGGGCTGGTTTGGCGCGACGCGGATTCGCCTGCCAGTCCCCGCACCAGGGACTCCGCTTCGGGCGTCACATAGGTGCCGCTGCCCACTGTCTGGCGGATCAGGCCCAGGTCACGCAGTTCCTGCAGTACCTTGCGGACTGATCCCCGCCCCAGCCCGAATTGCTCGCTGAAAGCCCGCTCCGTGGGCAGGCGCTGCCCGGCGCGCCATTGACCGGAGTGCAGGTTGTCGAGGATCGCTTCGCGCAGGTGGTGTGAGGTGTCCACGGTAAAGGTGCAAGATGCCAGGGGTAAGAACCAAATGATACCAATTGGCTGATGCAAAAACCAATTGGGATGCATCGCGCCCAATTTTTCGACAAATGATGCGGGTTAACCCGTTAATCGCAGGGGTGTTCGGGGTATTGTTTTGCCTCTATGATTGTGCAAATTGGTTTTTGTATAACCAATTAAAACCAATTGCCATTTTCATCCCTTCGAGGCTGACTGGCAGCCCACCGCTCAGGAGAATCCATTGCGCATTGCCACCTACGCACATAACGGTGCCCGCCACATTGGCCTGGTGTCTGACGACAGCCTGCAC
>DATLGV010000822.1:0-5350 GCA_035540275.1 Acidovorax sp.
AACAGGGGGCCGATCTCGATCTGCGCACCGGCCTCTTCGTCGGTCTCGCGCGCCGCGCCCTGGGCCGTGGTTTCGTCCAGCTCCATGAAGCCTGCGGGCAGCGTCCACTTGCCCCACCGGGGTTCGATGTTGCGTTTGCACAGCAGGATGCGGCCATCGGGCAGCGCAGGCACCGTGCCCACCACGTTGAGCGGGTTCTCGTAATGCACGGTATTGCATGCGGGGCACACTGCGCGCTGCTTGGTGTCGCCGTCGTCGGGCAGGCGGTACACCACGGCGGTGCCACAGGCGCGGCAATGTTTGATGGGACTGCGGTAGGTCATGCAGGGGTTTGAGGGTCAAATGGGCTGGTAGTGCTAGTGCAATATGCGCTACCAGCTATGAAAATCGTAGCGTTGCGTTCGCCTGACCGGGCGGCGGGGCCGCCCGGTGGCGCTCAGACCACGGTCAGGCGCAAAGGCGTGAGGCCGCCCACACCGCCTTCGAGCGTGTCGCCGCGCACCACGGCGCCCACGCCTTCGGGGGTGCCGGTGTAGATCAGGTCACCGGGCTGCAGCTCCCACGCGGCCGACAGGTGCTCGATTGTCTCGGCAATGTTCCAGATGAGCTGGGTCACGGTGCTGTGCTGGCGGTCGACTCCGTTGACCTGCAGCCAGATGGGCGCATTGGCCACGTCACCCGCCTGGGCCGCCGGTGTGATGGGGCCGATGGGCGCACTGGCGTCAAAGCCCTTGCCGATGCACCAGGGGCGGCCCTGTTTCTTCATGTCGTTCTGCAGGTCGCGGCGGGTCATGTCCAGGCCCACGGCGTAGCCATAGATGTGCGCAAATGCGTCAGCGGCCTGGATGTTCTTGCCGCCCTTGCCAATGGCCACCACCAGCTCGATCTCGTGGTGCAGGTTGGCCGTCAGGCTGGGGTAGGGCAGCCGCCCGGTTTCGCCCGCGTTGACGACCACGATGGCGTCTGCAGGCTTGAGAAAGAAGAACGGTGGCTCGCGGCCGGTGAAACCCATCTCCTTGGCGTGTTCTTCATAGTTGCGGCCCACGCAATAGATGCGGTGCACCGGAAAACGCTCGCCGCTGCCCACCACGGGCACGCTGACCACGGGGGCGGGAGGAAACACGTAGCTCATGTCTGCCTTTCAGTTGTTCTGGGGTTCGGGGAATGCTGTCGAAAAAGCCCGGGCGCAGTACCGTGCGCCCCGCAGTGTGGCAGTGTGCCATGGGCGCAGGCCCTCTGCTGGGGGGCGCTACACTCGCGCCCATGGCAAAGAGCTTCGATTTCCACAACACGCCGGGCCACCTGGTGCGCCGCGCCCACCAGCGGACCGTGGCACTTTTCATGGAAGAGACGGCCGGATTTGACGTGACGCCGGTGCAGTTTGCCATCCTGCACGAATTGCTGGCCCAGCCGGGCGAAGACCAGGTCACCCTGGCAGCCCGCGTGGCGTTCGATGCGGCCACCTCGGGGTCAGTGATCGGGCGTCTGGAAAAGCGCGGCTGGATCCGGCGCGAACCCGACACCCGCGACCGCCGCCGCAAGCTGCTGTGGATCACGCCCGAAGGCGAAGTGGCCGCCCTGCAGATGCGCGACGCAGCGCAGCGGGTGCAGGAACGCCTCACCGCACCGCTCACCGCCCAGGAAAGTGCCGACCTGATGGTGCTGCTCTCCAAAGTCGTCTACAACCACCAGGACCCGGCGGGCACCTCTGGCGCCTGACGGGGATGCCCTTGGTTGCCGGGCGCACTCTTTTTCCGGCCTGTCGGCACCGTGCCGCACAGGCGCCATCCCTTTTTTGACCGACCCCAGGCACCGACCCGCCATGCAGCTCTACAACTACTTCCGCTCCTCCGCCTCGTTCCGCGTGCGCATTGCGCTGCAGCTCAAGGGCCTGCCCTACGACTACATGCCCGTGCATCTGGTCAAGGGCGAGCACAAGGCCTCCGATTACGCCAGCCGCATCGGGGACGCGCTGGTACCCACCCTGGTGACCGATGGCGGCACGGCGCTGTCGCAGTCCATGGCCATCATCGAATATCTGGACGAAACCCACCCCACGCCCGCCTTGCTGCCCGCCACCCCGTTGGCACGGGCCCGGGTGCGCGCACTGGCCCAGATGGTGGCCTGCGAAATCCACCCGCTCAACAACCTGCGCGTGCTCAAGTACCTGGTGCGTGAACTGAAGGTGGACGAGGATGCCAAGAACGCCTGGTACCACCACTGGGTGCGCAGTGGGCTGGAGGCGTTCGAGCGGCAACTCGACCTGCTGGCGCAAGAGCGCGCTGCGCAGGGCATGGCGCCCTCGGTGCTGTGCTGGAGCGACACGCCCACGCTGGCCGACTGCTGCCTGGTGCCGCAGATCTTCAATGCCCAGCGTTTCAAGGTCAGCCTGGACGGCCTGCCGCGCACCATGGGGGCGTTTGACGCCTGCATGACGCTGCCCGCGTTCCAGCAGGCGCAGCCATCGGCCTGCCCGGACAACGAAGCGTGACGCCTGTGTCATCGTCGGTACCAAACCAGCACGCAGACTGGCTGGTGCCCGACTGGCCCGCACCGCCGGGTGTGCATGCGCTGTGCACCACGCGCACGGGTGGCATGAGCCGCCCACCGTTCGAGCAGTTGAACCTGGGCACCCATGTGGGCGACGATCTGGTGGCGGTGGCCGCCAACCGGCAGATCTTGCAGTCCGCCTTGCAATCCACGACCCCGGGCGCCCGTGCAGCGTTCTTGAACCAGGTGCATGGCGATGGCGTGGTGCTGCTGGATGCGAGTACCCCCGACGGGACAGAAGCCGATGCCTGCGTGGCCAGCGCACCCGGCGCCGTCTGCACCATCATGGTGGCCGACTGCCTGCCCGTGCTGCTGGCCCACCGCTCGGGCCAGGTGGTGGCTGCAGCCCACGCCGGCTGGCGTGGGCTGGCCGGGCACGCAGGGCAGGGCGTGCTGGAGTCGGTTTTCGAGCATTTTTGCCATGAAGTGCAGGCGCATCATGTCCCGGATGCTGTCAAAAGCGGAGCGAAAGAGGCAGTCCCACTGGCCGCTTCGGAGGTTGCCGCCCACACGCTGGTCTGGCTGGGCCCCTGCATTGGCCCCACGGCTTTCGAGGTAGGGGTTGAGGTGCGTGCAGCGTTCTGCGACACCCAGAGCGCCCTGGGCGCCGCGGCCGCTCAATGCTTTGTGGGCCGGCCCGATGCACCGGGCAAGTACCTGTGCGATCTGGCAGGGCTGGCCCGGCTGCGTCTGCGTGCCATGGGCATCACCCACATTTACGGCAATGACAGTACCGCTCCCTGGTGCACCGTCACCCAGGCCTCAAGGTTCTTTTCGCACCGCCGCGACAGCGCCGCCCTTGGCGGCAGCGGGCGCTTTGCCGCCTGCATCTGGCGCGGCTGACGCGGCTGGTTCGGCGCCCGCATCGGCCACGCGGGCTGCGGCCTGTTCCGCGTCATACGCGGCCTGTTCGGCCGCCTCCCGCGCCTTGATCTTGCGCTTGCGCGACGGCGTGCCCAGGATGTAGACCAGAATGCCCATGGGCAGCAGGCCATACAGTGCAAACGTGATGATGGCGCCCAGTACGGTGCCCTGCGGGCTGGTGGCCTCGGCCACCGCCATCATGAGCGTGACGTAGGTCCAGGCGATGACGATGAGGTACATTGATTTGTGTGCACTGAAAGCGTTGAATTCGTTGCCATGCACCATGGGGTGGGCAACAATGAACCCGCGAAACAAAAATCAGGCCCCAGCCGCTGCGAGTGACCAACCATTGAGGAATGAGCATGACTTCTGAATCACCCTGGGCCGAAAGCGCCCAGCAGTTCCAGCAGATTTTCGGGCAAAGCTGGTCGCAGGCGCTGCAATCGTTTCAGAAACTGGACCTCGGGGCGCAGGTACCTGCCGCAGCGCCCTTGAAGCTGTCGCAGACCAAGCTGCAGGCATTGCAGCAGCAATACCTCAAAGAAGCCCAGGAGCTGTGGGCACAGGGCCTGCAGGGCACTCCGGAAGTCAAGGACAAGCGCTTTGCCGGCGAAGGCTGGGCCAGCAACCCCGTGGCGGCGTTTTCCGCCGCAGCCTATCTGCTCAACGCCCGCACACTGATGGGGCTGGCCGACGCGGTCGAGGCCGACGAAAAGACCAAGGCCCGCATCCGCTTCGGCGTGGAGCAGTGGATGGCCGCCATGGCACCCAGCAACTTCCTCGCCTTCAATGCCGAAGCGCAGAAGAAAGCCATCGAAACCAAGGGCGAAAGCATTGCCAAGGGCATGCAGAACCTGCTGCACGACATCACGCAGGGCCATGTGTCGATGACCGACGAAAGCCTGTTCGAGGTGGGCCGCAATGTCGCCACCACCGAAGGCGCAGTGGTGTACGAGAACGAGCTGTTCCAGCTGCTCGAATACAAGCCCCTCACCGCCAAGGTCTACGAGCGGCCGTTTTTGCTGGTGCCGCCCTGCATCAACAAGTTCTACATCCTCGACCTGCAGCCCGAGAACTCGCTGATCCGCTATGCGGTGGAGCAAGGCCACCGCACCTTTGTGGTGAGCTGGCGCAACCCGGATGACAGCCTGGCCCACAAGACCTGGGACGACTATGTGGAAGATGGCGCCATGGCTGCCATCGAGGTGGTGCAGAACATCACCGGTGCCGAGCAGATCAATGCGCTGGGTTTCTGCGTGGGGGGCACCATCCTCTCCAACGCGCTGGCTGTGCTGGCGGCGCGTGGCGACGAGCCTGTGGCCAGTGCCACCTTCCTCACCACGCTGATCGACTTCAGTGACACCGGCATCCTCGACGTGTTCATCGATGAGGCCTTCGTCAAGTTCCGCGAGATGCAGATGGGCCATGGCGGGCTGATGAAGGGACAGGACCTGGCATCCACCTTCAGCTTCTTGCGTCCCAACGATCTGGTCTGGAACTACGTGGTGGGCAACTACCTCAAGGGCGAAACGCCGCCGCCGTTTGACCTGCTGTACTGGAACAGCGACAGCACCAACCTGCCCGGGCCGTTCTACGCCTGGTACCTGCGCAATTTCTACCTGGAGAACAACCTGGTCAAGCCGGGCAAGCTCACCGTGTGCGGCGAAAAGCTGGACCTGGGCAATCTCGATCTGCCCGTCTATATCTACGGCTCGCGCGAGGACCACATCGTGCCGGCCACGGCTGCTTACGCGTCCACCCAGGTGCTGCCAGGCAAGAAGCGGTTTGTGATGGGCGCATCAGGCCATATCGCCGGCGTGATCAACCCACCCGCCAAGGGCAAGCGCAGCCACTGGATTCGCGCCGACGGCAAATTCCCCGGCACGTTGGATCAATGGCTGGAGGGCGCCACCGAGCACCCCGGCAGCTGGTGGAC
>DATLGV010000823.1:0-2446 GCA_035540275.1 Acidovorax sp.
CTGTCTGCGTCCCCTGCGCTTCGCTACGGGGCAACCTGCGGTGCTCGGGTTTGGCGGGGTCTCGCTCGAACTCGCTTCGCTCAGACAATCGCGAGCCCTGATCCGCCAAACCCTGCGCTCCTCGGCGCATCCAGAGGGGCAAAGGGAGCAGAACATCCACACGGGCCATCGCTGCGCTCGGCCGCCGCTCGCGGGCGCAAGCGCCTCGTGCTGCGCAACCTGGGCCGAGCGCAGCGATGGCCCGAATGGATGTTCGGCTGTTCGGTTGTTTGGATGTTCGGCTGTCCACCCCCTGCTGGCTGCGCCTGCGGCGGGGCGGTTGCGGGGTGAGCATGGGCGTCGAAGCGCCCATGCTTCGTGAACTGACTCGCCGTGGCTGTCTGAGCGGCGCGCGCAGCGCAAAGCGAGTTCCACGGCGCACCCCACAACCGACACGACGCAGGTTTGCCCCGTAGCGAAGCGCAGGGGTCGCAGACTGGGGGTCGCCTTTTCTTTGGTGACTTTCTTTTGGCGAAGCAAAAGAAAGTTACTCGCCTGCCGGGCGACTCCCGGCTCCCGCACTCAACACGGCATGCAGTAGCCACCGCACAGAAGCCTCGACAGGCCCAACCCGAACGGATGGGACGAGAACGAACTATAAAAACAATAGCTGCCAGCGCTTCATATATAAGCGCCCACAGCCGAAAAGCCTTCAAAATCGGTGACTCAAACCGCGCTGAAATCCGGCTTACGCTTGTAGCGAAACCGCCGTCGGCCTGCTTCGCAGTCCACGCCGCTTACGCGGCTACCCGCCTTCAGACTGCGCTGAAGTCGGGACGGCGCTTTTACTGAAAGATCATCCAGCCCGCTACGCGGTCTGCACCGCTACCGCGGCGGCCAGATTTCAGCTCTTGCTGAAATCTGGCTTTCTCTTTTCCATAAACGCCGAGAACGCTTCCCTCGCCGCGGGCTCGCGCAACATGCGCCCAAAGCTCTCGCCCTCTTCCGCCATCACCTCCAACACCTTCGCCTGCTGCCCACCCTTCATCAACCGCTTGGTTTCGATGAGCGACGACAACGGTTTGGCCGCCAGTTTCTTGGCCTGCGCCTGGGCATAGGCATTGCACTCGGTCGGCGGCACCACACGGTTCACCAGCCCCACCTCCAACGCCGCCTCGGCCATGAAGGGCTCGCCCAGCAGCAGCGCCTCGGCGGCGCGGTGGTAGCCCAGCATCTGCGGCACCAGCAGGCTCGATGCCGCCTCGGGGCACAGGCCCAGGTTGACGAACGGCATGGAGAACGCCGCGTTGTCGCCCGCGTAGACCAGGTCGCAATGGAACAGCATCGTCGTGCCGATGCCCACGGCCGGGCCGCACACCGACGCGATCACGGGCTTGGGAAAGGCCGCGATGCCGCGCAGGAAGCGGAACACGGGCGAGTCCTGCGTGGCGGGCGGCTGCTGCAAAAAGTCGCCAATGTCGTTGCCCGCGCTGAAGATGGCCACGTCGCCCTGGAACACCACCACGCGCACGCTGGCGTCGGCACGGGCGGCATCGAGCGCGTCGGCCATGGCGGCGTACATGTCGCGTGTGATCGAGTTCTTCTTGTCCACGCGGTTGAACGTGATGGTGGTCACACCGGCTTCGGTGTGGGCGAGGATGTCTGGGGTCGTCGTGCTCATGGTGCTGTTATTCCTTGTAATAAACGATCTGGTGGCTGGTGGCCAGCATGGTGCCTGCTTCGTTCCACAGCTGCACGGTCTGGTCGAAGAAACCGTTGCGGAACTCCTGCCCGCGCGCCTGGCCGAGCAGGAAGCCCGTGCCCGTGGCCTGCAGCTGCTCTGCCGTGGCGTGGAAGTACACGGTGAGGGAGACGGTGCCCGCAGGCACCTGGCGCGCGCGGCGCAGCCACACGCGGGGGAAGAACACATCGGCCAATGCAGACAGCGCCACAAAGTCGAGCGGCCGGGGCGGTGTGTCGCGCATCCACAGCTGCGTCAGGCTGTGGTCGCCACTGCCGTCCCAGGTGCGCGGGATGAATCCGGCAATGGGGCGCATCTCGTAGCGGTTGAGCCACTCCACGGCACCCAGCGGCGCGACGATGGCTTTTTGCTCTGCAGGTGGGGGCACCTGCGGCATGGGCACATCGCCCACGCTCCAGGTCTCGCGGCGCATGGCCGTGACGGCGGTGGCCGTGGTGGTGACCACCTGCGCACCATCGGCACCAGCCTGCAGGATCGACAGCGTCCAGTGCTGGGTCGATCGGTTGGTGCGCACAGGCGTGGCCTGCACGGTAAAGGCCCCGGCGGTCAGCGCGCCCGCGTAGTTGACGGTGAGCGACAGCGGATCGCCCAGGCGGGCCGGGTGCTGCAAGATAGCCTGCAGCAGCGTGGCGGCCGTAATGCCACCAAACGGGCCCACCATGTTCCAGTAGCCGGGGTGGGTCTGGCCCGTGTACTCACCAGGCA
>DATLGV010000824.1:0-3142 GCA_035540275.1 Acidovorax sp.
CTGCCCGCGAAGACGAGGAGTTGGGTGGTCATGCGGGCCATTGGAGCACAAAGCCGGGGCAGGAATACTGCAAGCTGCCGCCCTCCGGCATGGGGGGGAGGGGCCTTGTTTCACGTGGAACATCTGCCCCAGGCAGTAGGGGCCAGCAGCGCTGCGGGTGAAGGGCGCAGTCGCTGTGACCGGGGCTTTGCACAAAAAGCATGCAAAGGTGGGAAAATCGCGGGTTTCCCCTTGCACCCTTGCCGCCTCGATGGGCTGGCGGTGGCGGAGCCCGCTGCCCTGTGACCCCGCCATCTTTGGGCTGTCGCAGGGGGGCGGACGGTTTTGAATGTCGGGCCCACCGGGCCCCGGAGCACCCCATGTTGTACCCCCAGGAATTTGATGTGATCGTTGTCGGCGGTGGCCATGCCGGCACCGAGGCCGCGCTGGCTGCTGCGCGGATGGGCAGCAAAACGCTGCTGCTGACCCACAACATCGAGACCCTGGGGCAGATGAGCTGCAACCCCAGCATCGGCGGCATCGGCAAGGGCCACCTGGTGAAAGAGGTGGATGCGCTGGGCGGCGCCATGGCCTTGGCCACGGACGAGGGTGGCATCCAGTTCCGCATTCTCAACAGCTCCAAGGGCCCGGCCGTGCGTGCCACGCGGGCGCAGGCCGACCGCATTCTGTACAAGGCCGCCATCCGCCGCATGCTGGAGAACCAGCCCAAGCTGTGGCTGTTCCAGCAGGCAGTGGATGACCTGATGGTGGAAGGCGACCGGGTGGTGGGTGCCGTCACGCAGGTGGGCATCCGCTTCCGCTCGCGTACCGTGGTGCTCACGGCGGGCACCTTTCTGGACGGCAAGATCCATGTGGGGCTGAACAACTACGCTGCGGGTCGGGCAGGGGACCCGCCCGCCGTGTCGCTGTCGGCGCGCCTGAAGGAGCTCAAGCTACCCCAAGGGCGCCTGAAGACTGGCACGCCGCCGCGCATTGACGGGCGCAGCATCGACTTTTCGAAGTGCACCGAGCAGCCCGGCGACGGCATGCCCGGCGGCGTGAACGAGGGCACGGTGCCCGTGTTCAGCTTCATGGGCAATGCGCAGATGCATCCCCGGCAGGTGCCGTGCTGGATCACCCACACCAATGAGCGCACGCACGACATCATCCGTAGCGGCTTTGACCGCAGCCCCATGTTCACCGGCAAGATCGAGGGCGTGGGCCCGCGCTACTGCCCCAGCGTGGAAGACAAGATCAACCGCTTTGCCGACAAGGACAGCCACCAGATCTTTCTGGAGCCGGAAGGCCTGACCACGCACGAGTTCTACCCCAATGGCATCAGCACCAGCCTGCCGTTCGACATCCAGTACGACCTGGTGCGCAGCATGCCGGGGCTGGAGAACGCGCACATCCTGCGCCCCGGCTACGCCATCGAATACGACTACTTCGACCCCCGCTCGCTCAAGAGCAGCTTCGAGACGCGCCAGATCCAGGGCCTGTTCTTTGCCGGGCAGATCAACGGCACCACTGGGTATGAAGAGGCGGCAGCCCAGGGTTTGTTTGCGGGCATCAACGCCGCGCTGCAGTGCCGGGGCGATGCGCCCTGGCTGCCCGGCCGCGACGAGGCCTACCTGGGCGTGCTGGTGGACGACCTCATCACCAAGGGCGTGACCGAGCCCTACCGCATGTTCACCAGCCGGGCCGAGTTCCGCCTGCAGCTGCGGGAGGACAACGCGGACATGCGCCTGACCGAAGTGGGGCGCCAGATGGGCCTGGTTCAGGATGCGCGCTGGGGCGCTTTCAGCCGCAAGCGCGACGCGGTTTCACGTGAAACAGAACGCCTGAAGGCCACCTGGGTGAACCCGCGCAACCTGCCCGCATCGGAATCCGAGCGGGTGCTGGGCAAGAGCATCGAGCACGAGTACAACCTGTTCGAACTGTTGCGCCGCCCCGACGTGAGCTACGCCAACCTGATGTCGATGGACGGCGGCAAGTACGCCTCGGCTGATGTTTCACGTGAAACTCTGGGCGACCTGAGCGAGCCGGTGGTGGAGCAGGTGGAAATTGCCGCCAAGTACGCTGGCTACATCAACCGCCAGAAGGATGAGGTGGAGCGCGCCGCACATTTCGAAAAGCTGCGCCTGCCGCCCGACCTGGACTACATGCAGGTCACGGCCCTGAGCATCGAGGCGCGCCAGGTGCTCAGCCGCCACCGGCCCGAGACCCTGGGCCATGCCTCGCGCATCACGGGCATCACGCCCGCGTCGATCTCGCTGCTGATGGTGCATCTGAAGAAGGGTGGGTTCAAGGAGTTCGCCGTGGCCCCGGCAACGCCCGCCAAGGCAGAAGGTGAAGTGGCGGCATGACGATGGTGGTGAACAGCAACCACGACAGCCTGCGCCAGCAACTGCAAGCCGGGGCGGACGCCCTGGCGCTGGGCCTGAGCGATGCGCAGGTCGGGCTGTTGATGGACTTCTTGGCGCTGCTGCAGAAGTGGAACAAGGTCTACAACCTCACCGCCGTGCGCGACCCGCAGGAGATGATGACGCACCACCTGCTGGACAGCCTGGCTGCCGTGGCGCCGCTGCGCAGGCATGTGGCAGGCCTGCAGCAGGGCGGGGTGGCGGCGGTGAAGCTGCTGGATGTCGGGTCGGGCGGTGGCCTGCCCGGCGTGGTGTTTGCCATCTGCTGCCCGGATGTGGATGTGAGCTGCGTGGACACCGTGGGCAAGAAGGCCGCGTTCATCCAGCAGGCGGCGGTGGCGCTCCAGCTGCGCAACCTGCATGGCGTGCACGCTCGGGTCGAGACGCTGACCACGCCGTTCGACCTCATCAGCTGCCGCGCGTTTGCCTCGTTGCCGGACTTCGTCACCTGGTCGCGCAGCGCACTAGTGGCGCCCCACGGTGTGTGGCTGGCCATGAAGGGCAAGCACCCAGACGATGAAATCGCCGCGCTGCCTGCGGATGTGGCGGTGTTTCACGTGGAACAGCTCACGGTGCCGGGCTTGGATGCGGAGCGCTGCATCGTCTGGATGAAGCCGGTTTGATGGCCTCGGCGCTGCAGCGCCGACTTTTCGGCAGCCAGGGCAGGGGGCTCGCGTAAACTCGGCTGCTCACCCGGGTGCATCTTCCCATCGCACCCTTCCCGCGCACCAGGAGAAACC
>DATLGV010000825.1:0-6030 GCA_035540275.1 Acidovorax sp.
CGCCTGCCCCATGAGCACCCAGCTGCTTGATCCCCCGGTCACCACACGCACGTCCACCATGTCTTCCACTCGCCCCCGCAAGGTGCTGATCGGGCTGATCGGTGCCGGCATCCAGAAATCGCTGTCGCCCGCGCTGCACGAAGAAGAAGCGCGCCACCACGGCATGCGCCTGCACTACCAGCTCATCGACCTGGACCGCTCGGCCTCCTCGGCAGAGCATCTGCCCACGCTGCTGTCGGCGGCACGCATCATGGGCTACGCCGGCTGCAACGTGACCTACCCCTGCAAGCAGGCGGTGATCCCGCACCTCGACAGCCTGTCCGAAGAAGCGCGCGCCATGGGCGCCGTGAACACCGTGGTCATCCAGGGCGGGAAACTGGTGGGGCACAACACCGACGGATCGGGCTGGGCCTGGGGCTTTACCCGCGCGCTGCCCGGCGCCGACCTGCGCCGCGTGGTGCTGCTGGGCGCAGGTGGTGCGGGTGCCGCCATCGCACATGCCGTGCTGCGGCTGGGCGCCGAGCACCTGAGCATTGTCGATGCCCAGCCCGAGCGCGCGGCCCAGCTGGCGGCCGACGTGAATGCGCTCTACGGCGCCCGGGCCGAAGCCTCTGACATTCAAACGGCCATGGCACAAGCCACGGGCCTGATCCACGCCACGCCCACGGGCATGGACAAGCTGCCCGGCCTGCCACTCGATGTGGCACTGTTGCGGCCCGCGATCTGGGTGTCCGAGGTGGTGTACTTCCCGCTCGACACCGCCCTGGTGCAGGCCGCACGCGCCCTGGGCTGCCGGGTGTCCGACGGCGGCGGCATGGCCGTGGGCCAGGCCGTGGGCGCGTTCGAGCTGTTCACCGGCGAGGCCCCCGATGCCGCGCGCATGGACGCGCATTTCCGCCGCCTGGTCAGCACGCGCTGATGCCACTGCCCACCGCAAGCAACAAGGAGCCAACCCCATGAGCACCCCGATGATGGCCGCCCGCGAAGCGCTGGGCGAACTGCCCAACCCCCTGGGCCTGCAGGGCGTGGAGTTCATCGAATACGCCACCAGTCGCCCGCAGGCGCTGGGCCAGGCGCTGGAGCGCATGGGCTTCCAGCCCGTGGCGCGCCACCGCTCGCGCGAGGTGCTGCTCTACCGCCAGGGCGACATGAACATCATCGTCAACGCGCACCAGGACGCGGAGCGCACGGGCATGCACGCGCCGCCCGCGCTCAGCGAAGCCCCGGTGCTGGTCGCCGTGGCATTCCGCGTCAGCAACGCCGCCGCAGCGTTTCGCCGCGTGCTGGAGCTGGGCGCCTGGGCCGTGCACACCGAGGTCGAAGTGATGGAGCTGAACATCCCCGCCATCCACGGCGTGGGCGCAAGCCGCATCTACTTTGTGGACCGCTGGAAAGAGTTCTCCATCTACGACGTGGACTTTGTGCCCATCCCCACCGTCCAGCCGCGCCCGCCCGCACTGCAGGGCCTGCACCTGTTTGGCGTGGTGCAGTACATCGGCCTGGGCCGCGCGGCAGACTGGATCCACTTCTACAGCCGGCTGTTCGGCTTTGCCGAGCTGGCGCCCAACCAGTCGTTTGGCGTGCTCACCCACGGCCGCATCCTGGCCAGCCCCTGCGGCACGCTGCACTGGCAACTGATTGAGCCGCAGGTCGATGCGATGGATGCCGACCCCGAGGAGCTGCTGCAGCGCGTGGCCTTCGGCACGCCCGACGTGCTGGCCACCGTGCAGGCACTGCGGGCGCGGGGCGTGGAGTTTGTGGAGTCGCCCACGGGCGTGCACACCGGCACGCGCGGCGCCCTCACGCGCGCCGATGCGGCCTCGCCCAGCTTCGAGCTGGTGCTCGACGCGCGCTGAGCCAGGAGACTGCCCATGCGCCGATCCACCATGCAACGCAACGTCGCCGATTTCGGCATGGACACCATCAGCCTGGCGGGCCCGCTGGAGGCCAAGCTCGCCGCCGTCAAGGCCGCGGGCTTTGGCCAGATCATGCTGGCCGCGCGCGACATCGTGGGCCACCCCGAGGGCATCGAAGCCGCCGTGCACGCCGTGCGCACTAGCGGCCTGCGGGTCACGGGCTTTCAGGTGCTGCGCGATTTTGAAGGCCTGTCGGGCCACCTGCACAGCTACAAGGTGGACATTGCCAAGCAGATGATCCTGATGGCGCGCGACCTGGGCGCGCCGGTGCTGCTGGCCTGCAGCTCCACATCGTCGCACGCCACGGCCGATGCCGACGCCATTGCGCGGGACCTGCGCAAGCTGGCCCTGCTGGCGCTGCCCCACGGCATTCGGGTGGCGTTTGAAGGCCTCTCATGGGGCCGCCACATCAACGAGGTGCACCAGGCCTGGGCGGCCGTAGCACAGGCCGACTGCCCCAACCTCGGCCTGGCCATCGACTCGTACCACCAGTTCGCCACCAGCACGCCGCTCTCGGCCCTGGAAGAGGTGGACCCCGCCAAGATCTACCTCGTGCAGCTGTCGGACTTCATGTGGCAGGAGACGCGCACGGTGCAGGAGCGCATCGAGACCGCGCGGCACTTTCGCGTGTTCCCCGGTGAGGGTGTGCACAGCCAGGCGCTGGCCGAGCTGGTGCGCACGCTGGACGGCATGGGCTACCAGGGTGACTACAGCTTTGAAGTCTTCAACGACGACTACCAGCAGCTGCCGCTGCCCTATGTGGCGCAGCGGGCATGGAACAGTGCGCTGTGGCTGGCCGAAGGCGTGCTTCAGCGCGCCGTACCGCTGCCGGGGCACCCGCGCATCCGCGCCCTGGGATGAAGGCCCGGACCGTCAGCTATTGGCGCGCTTCTTGAGCCAGCGCATCAGTGCGCCGACCACAGGCAGCTTTTCGTACAGCTCTTCGGCCGCGTCCCAGTAGTCGCGGTGCAAGCTCACCAGGCCCTGGGCGTCCAGCACCAGGTGCGAGGCGCCGCGCACGGTCTGCGTCACGCCCTTGTGGAAGTCCTTGAAAGCAAACAAAAAGTCCCAGGTCAAGAAGCACTGCTGCCCCTGCACCACGCGGCCCGTGACCACAAAACGCGGCTGCTCCAGTGCCTCGAACATATGGGCAAAGATGCCCTGGATGGCGGGCACGCCCACCACCTCGTTGAACGGATCCTTGAAGCGCGCGTCTGGCGCGTAGAACTGGCCCAGGATTGCGATGTCGGCGGGCGACAGGCGCTCAAAGAGCGCGATGACGCGCGTGACGGCGTCTTCGGTGGAGGGCGGCGTGGCGGGGAGCTGCATGGCGGAAGTCAGAGGCCGGTGAAGCGGCGGACAGCAGGAAAGTACCACCGATAGGGCAGCAGTCGCAGCAGCTTCATCACACGCGTGAAGCGCTTGGGAAAGTGGATGTCGAACTGCCCGCGCGCCCAGCCCTGCAGGATGGCGTCGGCTGCCGCTTCGGGGGAGATGAGGGCGGGCATGGTGAAGTTATTGCCCGCCGTGAGCGGCGTGGCCACAAAGCCGGGGTTGATCACGCTCACGCCCAGGCCCAGGTCGTGCAGGTCCAGGTACAGCGCCTCGGCCAGGTTGATGAGCGCGGCCTTGGTGGGCCCGTAGGCCAGGCTCTTGGGCAGGCCCCGGAACCCCGCCACGCTGCTGATGAGGCTCACATGCCCCGGGTGCCCGGCCTGGGCGGCGGTGAGCATGGCGGGCAGCACGGCGGCCAGCACATGCAGTGCGCCGTTGTAGTTGATCTGCTCGTGGCGCAGCATCACGGTCAGGTCGAAGTCGGTGGCGCGCATGTCGCGGTAGTAGCCCGCGCAGTAGCACACCAGGTCGGGCGCACCGCCCGCAAGCACCTGCGCGGCGGCGGCCCGCACCTGGGCCGGCTCGGCCGTGTCAAAGGCCAGCGCCGTGCTGCCGGGGTGCTGCACCACAAAGGCGTTCAGCGCATCGCTGCTCCGGGCCGAGACGATGACCTGCGCGCCGCGCGCATGCAGCGCCGCTGCCGTGGCCCGGCCAATGCCGCTGCTGGCCCCGATGAGCCAGGCCCGGCGGCCCTGCCAGTCGCGCAAGGGAGGGTTGAGTTTCATGGTGCGCGCTTGGTAAAGGACAGGGTGATCTCGCCCAGGCGCACGCCGAACTTGCTCATGGTGGCGCGGTTGAGCATCACGCGGTCGTCGATAAGGTACATCCAGTCGTCCAGGTCCACGTGGTAGACCCTGCCATCCACGGGCAGGGCCAGCGTGTAGTTCCAGCGGAAGGCGTTGCCGCGCGTCTGGCCGTTGGCCATGCCCACCACATCGTCGGCGGTGCCGGTATAGCGGCCGTCGGCATGCTTCGTCAGGCGCCAGATACGGCGCTGCGTGGTGCCGTCGGAATAGGTGAAGGCTTCGTCGAGCACGCCCTCGTTGCCCTTCCAGCTGCAGTCCATCACCACGGTGAAGCGCTTGACGATCTGGCCGCTGCGGTCCTGGAAGATGCCGTAGGCGTCGATCTTGCCGTTGAAATACCGGGCCAGGTCCAGCACGGGTTTTTCGCTGGCGTAGCCGTCAATGCTCTGGCTGGCGCAGCCAGACAGGACCACGGGTGCGGCCATGGCGGCGGACAGAAGAAGGCGTCTTTGCATGATAGGTATCCCTTGAAAAATCAGGCACTGGCTGCGCCGCGCGCGGGCCGGAGCACCAGCCCATACAGCGCACCCGCCGCCAGCAGCTTGAGCAGGCAGGGCAGCACCGCATAGGCCCAGCCCAGGGTCTGCAGGCCGTCTTCGCTGCGTGTGCCCGGCGTGTAGCCCCACCAGCCCAGCAGCGGCAGCGCCAGGCCCGCAGCCAGCGCCAGGTTGAGCTTGGTGGCAAAGTTCCACCAGCCGAAGTAGGCGCCCTCGTGCTGGCCGCTGTCGCCCTCGGCGGCAATCACGCCGGCCAGCAGCGCGCCAGGCAGGGCCAGGTCGGTGCCCAGCGCCAAGCCCGACAGCGCGCAGACCACGAGGAACGGCAGCACATCGCCCGCGCCCAGAAACGCGGTCCACACAAACACGGCCATCGCCAGCAGCATGCCGGCCAGCCAGATGCGCGCCAGGCCCCAGCGCGCCACGGCGCGCAGCCACAGGGGGATGGACAGCGCCGCGCAGACGAAATAGGCCGCCAGAAACATCGGCTCCTGCGCGGGCGGGGCCTGCAGGCGGTCCTGGATGAAGAACAGCACCAGCGTGGCCGGGATGGCGCTGGCGATGCCGTTGAGCATGAACACCCCCAGCAGACGGCGGAAGGCAGGCCGCCCCCAGGGCCGCCACAGGCTGGCAGGTTGGGGCGGGCGGTACACGCCCTCCACGGCGCCCGCGTGGCCTGTGGGGCGCGGAGCGCGCGTCCACGCCCACCAGCCCAGCAGCAAGGTGAAGGCAAACACGCTGAGCATGACCGGCAGGCCCAGCAGCGCGGGCAGCACCGAGGCCGTCACCACGCCCACCAGTGCGGCGCCCTCGCGCCAGGCCACGATACGGCCGCGCTGCAGCTCGTCGCCGCCCAGACGTGCGCCCCAGGACTGGTGCGCAATGCCCAGCTGGCTGTAGGCGGTGTAGGTAATGAGCAGCGCCACCAGCGCCCAGGCGATGAGCGCATCGGCTCCGGCCACCTGCGGAAAGAACAGGCTGGTCAGCCCCAGTGCCAGCACCACGGCCGACACCGCGCCCACTGCCAGCACGGCGCGCACCGAGCGGCCGAACAGGTAGTCGGACAGGCGGCCCAGCAGCGGGTCGGACACCGCGTCGAACAGCCGCGCCGCCAGCAGCACCGACCCCAGCGTGGCCAGCGGCATGCCGAACTCGCGCGCGTAGTGGTTGGGCAGCAGCACGTACAGCGGCAGCGCGACGAAGGCCAGCGGCAGGCCCAGCAGCCCATAGGCCAGGCCCTGGCCGGCGCGAATGGGCGTGTGGGTGGTCATTGCTGCCCTTGGCCCGCCATGCGGGTGGCGGCGATCAGCGCTTGCCGCAGCCCGGGCTCGGAGGTCTGCGGCGACAGCCAGATGCCGAAGAACAGGCGTGAGAACTCGGCGTCAGGCACCTCGCCCACCACACGCCCGCCCATCT
>DATLGV010000826.1:0-6922 GCA_035540275.1 Acidovorax sp.
TTGAACTGCGGTGGCACGCCCATGCGGGTGTTGATGATCCACTGCTGCGCAATCGACAGGATGTTGTTCGTCAGCCAGTACAGCACCAGGCCGGCCGGGAAGAAGAAGAACATCACGCTGAAGATCAGCGGCATGAACCACATCATCTTGGCCTGCATCGGGTCTGGCGGCGCGGGGTTCAGGGCCGTCTGCAGCAGCGAGCTGGCCGTCATCAGCAGGGGCAGGATGAAGAACGGGTCGGGCGTGGACAGGTCGTGGATCCAGCCGATCCAGGGCGCATTGCGCATCTCGACGCTGGACAGCAGCACCCAGTACAGCGCAATGAACACGGGGATCTGGATCATGATGGGGAAGCAGCCGCCCATGGGGTTGACCTTTTCCTCGCGGTAGATGCGCATCATCTCCTGCTGCATCTGCTGCGGCTTGTCCTTCAGGCGCTCGCGCATCTCCATGATCCTGGGGTTGATGGACTTCATCTTGGCCATGCTGGCGTAAGCCTTGGCATTGAGCCAATAGAAAGCAATCTTGAGCAACAGCACCAGGGCCACGATGGACCAGCCCCAGTTGTTCAGCAGCTTGTGCAGCTGGTCGAGCAGCCAGTACAGCGGCTTGGACAGGATGGTCAGCCAGCCGTAGTCCTTGACCAGTTCCAGGCCGGGGTACAGCTTTTCCATCATGGTCTCGACCTGCGGGCCGGCGAACAGGCGCGCGTCGATGGTCTTGGTGGCGCCGGGCTCGATGGTGCCGAGCGAGGTCAGCATGCCCACCGAGTACAGGTTGGCGTCCACCTTGCGGGTGAAGGGCTCGCGCTGCACGCCGTCGGCCAGCAGCCACGCGGTGGCGAAATAGTGCTGCACCATGGCGACATAGCCATTGGCGGAGTCCTTGGGAATGTCGACCTTGCCGCTTTCGATGTCCTTGAACTCGATCTTCTGGTACTTCTTGGCTTCGGTGAAGACCGCCGGGCCGGTGAAGGTGGAGTAGAACGACGACTCGCCTGGCGGCTTGTTGCCGTCGCGCACCAGTTGCAGGTACAGCTGGGGCGACACAGCGGCGCTGCCGGTGTTGACGATGTCGTGCTTGACGGCGATGTCATAGGCGCCGCGCTGGATGGTCCAGGTCTTGACCAGCTTCACGCCACCCTGGTCCGGCGACTCGAAGCGGATGCTGAGGGAATCTTCACCGTCCTTGAGTTCGCGCGGGCCGGGCACGGCCGTCATCGCCGTCTTGTGCGTGGGGAAGGTACCGCCCACCAGACCCGTCTGCGCCACGTAGACGCGCTGCGCGCTCTCGTCCAGCAGCAGGAAGTTGCGTGCCTTGTCGGTCATGTCGGCGTGCTTGAGCAGCTCGGCCTGCGTGAGCGAGCCGCCTTCACTGTCGAACACCAGGCGATACAGGTCGGTCTTGACCTCGATGCGCTCGCGCTGGGCGGGTGCAGCCGCTGCGGCGGGCTGGCCGGGCACCGCTGCTGCGCCCTGCGCGGCCGCAGTAGCCGCGGGCACGCTGGTGGCTGGCACGCTGGCGGCCCCGGTCGCGCCGGAGGCTGCGCCTGCTGCCGCAGCAGGCGCTGTCACCGCAGGCGTGGTCGGGAAAAAGGTGGCCTTGTTGCCGTTGTGCAGCTGCCACTTGTCCCACAGCAGAACCATGGAAAAGCCAAAAATCACCCACAGGATGGTGCGGCGAATGTCGTTCATGAAGACTTCTTTGGTGAGGATGGGGGAGTGGTGGAAGGGGTGAGCCTGGAGAAAAGCCGCAGGCTGCGCGGCAGATCTTGCGGGACCGGATCATGGCCCCCGTCGCACCAGGGGTGGCAGCGTACCAGCCTGCGCACCGTCAGATAACTGCCTGCCAGAGCGCCGTGCTGCTCCAGCGCCTGCAGCGAATAGGCCGAGCAGGTCGGCTCAAAGCGGCAGGCCGAGCCCAGCCAGGGGCTGAGAAACAGCCGGTAGCCTTTGACCACGCCGATCAGCAGGCGCTGCATCATGGGGCGGTCACCGGCTCTGCCGCCGGCGGCACAGGTACAGACACAGGCGCAGCCACCGCTGCGCCCGCATGCCGGGTGGCGTATCCGAACAGCTGCAGCAGCTCCGCGCGCACCGCCTGCCTGAGCTGGTCGGACGTGGCGCTCACAAACTGCTTGCGATCAAACGCCGAACGCAGGCGCACCACATGGGCGGCCTGCGGCAAACGCGCCTCAAACATGGCGCCCACGGTGTAAATCTGCCGCTTGATAGCGTTGCGCGTCACGGCGCGGCGCGCCCAGCGCTTGGGCACCATGGCGCCCAGCCAGACGCCCGGAACGACAAACAGGGCCTGCGGCCCTTGCGTGTGCGGCAAGGAGCCGGGCCCTGTGGGTGCAGCAGTGGCGGCTTGGTCGGCCATTGCGGTGCTGCCGGCATCCAGTGCCAGACGGTGCAACGCGAAATGTGCCGTGCGGGAGACGGTGCCTCCCGCCATGGCAGCCTGGAACTGCGGCCGGGTTTTTAGCCTGTGCATGCAAGCGCCCCGTTTGGAACCTGGCGGTACAAACCGGGAACAGGCGGGGAGCAGGCCGTAGACCGTAACGGCCTTAGACGGCCAGGCGCTTGCGGCCCTTGGCGCGGCGTGCGTTGATAACGGCACGGCCGCCGCGGGTCTTCATGCGGACGAGGAAACCGTGGGTGCGCGCGCGGCGCGTCTTGGAAGGCTGGTAAGTACGTTTCATGGTGCTATTCCTTGAGGTTCAGTTCCGGACTGCTGCTCTTGAACCCCCTGCAGTCTGCACACCACGCTGTGTATGAAACACCGCCTGAAGACAGACCCACGGGGCAGAAATAACGGCGCGCCGGGTCAAATCACCCTGAACACATTCAGGGAAACCCGAAATTATCGCAGGCTTGCGGCCGACTGGCAATGCCTTTCGGCGGACAGGCATTTGTCTGCAGGCCGCAGAGGCCACAGCGCCCGGCCCATTCGGGCCCCATCGGCCCCGCCTGACAACCCCGGATTCCCCCGGATGACAGCCGCCGTCAAATTGTGGATAACTCCTTGACAAGCTACAATCGGCTGCCTCACACCGTTCCTCCTATCCACAATAAGAATTCCCCCGCAATGACCGAGGAACCCACCCGCAGCTCCCCTCCATCGACCAGCGCAGATGCCGGTCAGGGCCTGTGGCAAGCCTGCGTTGAGCAACTGGCACAAGACCTGCCAGAACAGCAATTCAACACCTGGATCAAGCCCCTGGTGGCCCAAGTGGCCGAAGACTTCTCCAAAGTCACGCTGCTCGTGGGCAACCGCTTCAAGCTCGACTGGATCCGTGCCCAATACGCAGGCCGTATTGCCGCGCTGCTCGAAGGCCTGTACGGCCAGCCGGTCACACTGGAGTTAGCGCTCGCTCAGCGTGAATCCGTTGCCCGTACTTATGTACGACCCACCGCGCAAGAGCCTGCCAGCCCCGCAGCACCGGCCGAAGCCCCGTCCAGCAACGGTGACGACGCCACGGCGGGTGCGTTTCGCAACCGCCTCAACGCGGCCCTCACGTTCGAAACCCTGGTGGAAGGCACGGCCAACCGCATGGCGCGCTCGGCCGCCATGCACGTGGCGGGCATGCCCGGCCACCTGTACAACCCGCTGTTCATCTACGGCGGCGTGGGCCTGGGCAAGACCCACCTGGTGCACGCTGTGGGTAACCGCCTGCTGCAGGACAAGCCCGACGCCAAAGTTCTCTACATCCACGCCGAACAGTTCGTGTCGGATGTGGTTAAAGCCTACCAGCGCCGCACCTTCGACGAGTTCAAGGAGCGCTACCACTCGCTCGACCTGCTGCTGATCGACGACGTGCAGTTCTTCGCCAACAAGGACCGCACGCAGGAAGAATTCTTCAACGCGTTCGAGGCCCTGCTGGCCAAGAAGTCGCACATCGTGATGACGTCGGACACGTATCCCAAGGGCCTGGCCAACATCCACGAGCGGCTGGTGTCGCGCTTCGACTCCGGTCTGACGGTGGCCATCGAGCCGCCCGAGCTGGAGATGCGCGTGGCCATCCTGATCAACAAGGCGCGCGTCGAAGGCACCGAGATGCCGGAGGAAGTCGCGTTCTTCGTCGCCAAGAACGTGCGCTCCAACGTGCGCGAATTGGAAGGCGCCCTGCGCAAGATCCTGGCGTACTCGCGCTTCAACCAGAAAGAGATTTCCATCCAGCTCGCCCGCGAGGCGCTGCGCGACCTGCTGTCCATCCAGAACCGGCAGATCTCTGTGGAAAACATCCAGAAGACGGTGGCCGACTATTACAAGATCAAGGTCGCCGACATGTACAGCAAAAAGCGCCCGGCCAGCATTGCCCGGCCGCGCCAGATTGCGATGTACCTGGCCAAGGAACTGACGCAAAAGAGCCTTCCCGAGATCGGAGAATTGTTCGGCGGGCGCGACCACACCACCGTCTTGCATGCCGTGCGCAAGATTGCGGGCGAGCGCCAGCAGCTGACCGAGCTGAACCAGCAGCTGCACGTGCTGGAGCAAACCCTGAAGGGTTGACGGCGCGTGGTGAAGGCACCGAGCGAGAGACGCCTGGTAAACGGGCAAAATGGCGGGTTAGGCAGCCGGGGGAGGCACAACCCGTGCCGCTGTCCAAGCACCGTCCCAAAAACCACAAGAGGTTGATGACATGATCGTCCTGAAGGCAACACAAGACAAGGTTCTCGCGGTTCTGCAGTCCGTGGCTGGCATCGTGGAGCGCCGCCACACGCTGCCCATCCTGGCCAATGTGCTGATCCGCAAGACGGGCAATGCCCTGCAGCTGACGACCAGCGACCTCGAAATCCAGATCCGCACCACGGCCGAACTGGGCGGCGACACCGGCGACTTCACCACCACCGTGGGGGCCCGCAAGCTCATCGACATTCTGCGCACCATGCCCGGCGACCAGACCGTGAGCCTCGAATCGGCCCAGTCCAAGCTCATCCTCAAGGGCGGCAAGAGCCGCTTCACGCTGCAAAGCCTGCCGGCCGAAGACTTTCCGCTGGTGCAAGAGTCTGCAGCCTTCGGCCCCGTGTTCGCCGTGCCACAAAAAACGCTCAAGGACCTGCTGGGCCAGGTGTCGTTTGCGATGGCGGTGCAGGACATCCGCTACTACCTGAACGGCATTTTGTTCGTGGCTGAAGGCAAGCAGCTCTCCCTGGTCGCCACCGACGGCCACCGCCTGGCCTTTGCCAGCGCCACGCTGGACGTCGAAGTGCCCAAGCAGGAAGTCATCCTGCCGCGCAAGACCGTGATCGAGCTGCAGCGTTTGCTGAGTGATGCGGGCGGCGAAAACCAGCCGCACATCGAGATGCAGTTCGCCAACAACCAGGCCAAGTTCACGTTCGGCGGCATGGAGTTCGTCACCAAGCTGGTCGAGGGCAAATTCCCCGACTACAACCGCGTGATCCCCAAGAACCACAAGAACAGCGTCACCCTGGGCCGCGCCCCGCTGCTGGCCAGCCTGCAGCGCACGGCCATCATGACCAGCGACAAGTTCAAGGGGGTGCGCCTGAACCTGGAGCCCGGCACCCTGCGCGTGGCGTCCAACAACGCCGAGCAGGAAGAGGCCGTGGATGAGCTCGACATCGACTACGGTGGCGACACCATCGAGATCGGCTTCAACGTGACCTACCTCATCGACGCCCTGGCCAACATGGGCCAGGACATGGTGAAGGTGGAGCTTTCGGACGGCAACAGCTCTGCGCTGCTGACCATCCCCGACAACGACAGCTTCAAGTACGTCGTGATGCCCATGCGCATCTGAGGCGGCGTGACACCCGCCCCGCTTCACAGCTGCGCCCTCACACCGAAAACGCTACTTTATTGATAGCTGTAAGCGCATATTCAATATGCGCTTGCGCCCAATTTGACCATTGAACATATTGGAAACCCCGGTTTCCACGGATCCCAAGGCCCACCATGACCGTTGACAACAACATTCCTTCCGAGCCCGAATCCTCCGGCGTCTCCGGCCATGTGGAGCCCACTGTCAACAAGATCGACACCAACCAGGCCGGCGCCAGCGAAAGCTACGGCGAAGGCGCCATCACCATCCTCGAAGGCCTGGAGGCCGTGCGCAAGCGCCCCGGCATGTACATCGGCGACACCAGCGACGGCACGGGTCTGCACCACCTGGTGTTCGAGGTGGTCGACAACTCCATCGACGAAGCCCTGGCCGGCCACTGCGACGACATCGTCGTCACCATCCACACCGACAACTCCATCAGCGTGACCGACAACGGCCGTGGCATCCCCACCGGCGTGAAGATGGACGACAAGCACGAGCCCAAGCGCTCGGCCGCGGAGATTGCGCTGACCGAGCTGCACGCCGGCGGCAAGTTCAACCAGAACAGCTACAAGGTCTCGGGCGGCCTGCACGGCGTGGGCGTGAGCGGCGTCAACGCGCTCTCCAAGATGCTGCGCCTGACGGTGCGCCGCGAAGGCAAGGTGCACGTGATGGAGTTCAGCCGCGGCGTGCCGCAGAACGCCGCCACCGAAGTCCGCGACGGCGTGGAAGTGCGGCCCATGACCATCCTGGGCGACACCGACAAGCGCGGCACCGAGGTGCACTTCCTGCCCGACACCGAGATTTTCCGCGAGAACAACGACTTCCACTACGAGATCCTGAGCAAGAGGCTGCGCGAGCTCTCGTTCCTGAACAACGGCGTCAACATCAAGCTGGTGGACGAGCGCTCGGGCAAGAGCGACGACTTCTCCGGCGCCGGCGGCGTGAAGGGCTTCGTCGAGTTCATCAACAAGTACATCGAAGAGAACGAGCTGGCCAAGAAGGCCAAGGTCGAGATCACCGGCGACGACATGCGCGAGGGCCTGACCTGCGTGCTGTCGGTCAAGGTGCCCGAGCCCAAGTTCTCCAGCCAGACCAAGGACAAGCTCGTCTCCAGCGAGGTGCGCGGCCCGGTCG